>NZ_JBHYRR010000033.1:0-35235 GCF_047974155.1 Megasphaera jansseni
TTAATCTCATACAACAAACGATGAACGACCTACGATCAACGTAAAAAGAGGCTGTCTTAATGCGACAGCCTCTTTTTTATCACTCGCTCAAATCAAGTGAGCGTACTTTTTCACGGAGCGGCAGGACCGACGGTGGGCTGACGGAGAGTTCGTCTACGCCCATGCGCAGGAATGTTTCGGTGAGGGTAAGGTCTGCACCGAGTTCGCCGCAGATACCGACCCAGATGCCGGCTTTGTGGCCATTTTCGATGGTCATCTGGATGAGTTTGAGGACAGCCGGATGATGGGGATCGAAGAAGGCATCGAGCTTGGTCTGCTGACGGTCGATAGCCAGGGTGTACTGGGTCAAGTCGTTGGAACCGATGCTGAAGAAGTCGACTTCCTTAGCCAGTTCTTCACTCATGACGGCAGCAGCCGGTGTTTCGACCATGATGCCGATTTCCATATCCTTATCGTAGGCAATGCCTTTTTCATCCAATTCCTTGCGGACTTCGTTGAGGATTTCTTTGCACCGCTGTACTTCCCAGACGGAAATGATCATCGGGAACATGATGGCGATCTTGCCATAAGCCGAAGCGCGCAGGAGGGCGCGGAGCTGCGTCTTGAAGAGGTCGACGCGGGTCAGGCAGATGCGGATAGCCCGCATGCCCATGGCCGGGTTTTCTTCCGGTTCGAGCTGGAAGTAGTCGACTTTCTTGTCGGCGCCGATATCCAGGGTGCGGATGACGACGGTCTTGCCCTGCAGGGCTTCAGCAGCCTGTTTATACGCTTCGAACTGCTGGTCTTCCGTCGGATAATCGCTGCTTTCGAGATACAGGAATTCGCTGCGGAAGAGGCCGATGCCTTCGGCGTCGTTGGCCAGGACCTGCGGCAGGTTGCCCGGGTTGCCGATATTGGCATAGAGGTTGATCTTCTTGCCATCTTTGGTAACCGTCGGGACGCCGCGTACCTGTTCCAGGGCAGCGACGCGAAGTTCTTCTTCTTTCTGCTTCTTCTGCATAGCTGCCATCGTTTCGTCGTCGGGGTTGATATAGACCGTGCCCGTCGTGCCATCGATGATGGCCGTCATGTTGTCGACGTCGTTATGGAGCTGTGTTCCCGTGCTGACGACGGCAGCAATGCCCAGGGTACGGGCCAGGATAGCCGTATGCGAGTTCGTGCTGCCTGCTGACGTAACAAATCCGAGAATCTTATCCGTATCGAGCTGTAACGTTTCGCTGGGAGCCAGGTCATCGGCTGCGATGATAACGTGGTCATAATTGCTGAAGTCGATGCCAGGGCCGCCGCAGAGCTGCTGTTCTACACGGCGGGAGATGTCGAGGACATCGGCTGCACGAGCCTGCATATACGCATCTTCCATGGAACGGAACATTTCAGCAAATTCCTGAGCCGTCTGGTCGACAGCAGCTTCAGCATTCATTTTTTCATCGCGGATCTTGGTTTCAATCCCTTCGATATAGTCGTCGTCATCGAGCATCATCTGATGGACTTCAAAGACAGCGGCTTGTTCTTCCCCAACTTTGTCTACAGCCTTGACATACAAGTCCTTGAGCTGGCCGATAGCTTCTTCGCGGGCTTTCTGGAACCGCGCGATTTCAGCATCGACGTCTTCGATTGGCCGTACGGCCGTAGAAATCGTATTGCGATGGAACAGTGCCAGCGGTCCGATGCTGATACCGGAGAAGACACTTTTACCTTTTAACGTCAGCATGTACTTTCCCCCTCAAAGATCTTAGAAGTTTTCTTTCAAGAAGGCTTCTACAGTGCTAGCTGCCTGTTCTTCGTCTGCGCCTTCTACCTGTACTTTAATCGTTTCGCCCTGTTTTACGCCGAGAGCCATGACGGTGAAGATTTTCTTCAAATCGCCTTTGCGGGCTCCTTTGAATACGCTGATATTGGATTCAAATTTTTTAGCTTCTTTGACCAAAAGGCCTGCCGGACGAGCGTGGATACCCTGGGGATCAGTAACAACAAATTCGAATTCTTTCATGACAAATTCCTCCTTTTAGGAAATAGAAAAAATGAGATAAAGCTACATAATATAGTGTATACGATTTATAGCAAGAACGCAATCAGTCTTGCGGACGTTTTTTGCGGAAAATGCCGAGCAGGATAGCTGCGACGATGACGCCGGCCACTAAGGCGACGATGTACATAGGCCAGTTGGTGATGACACCGAAGACGAAGATGCCGCCGTGAGGAGCCGGAAGTGCGCAGTTGAAGAGCATCGACAAGGCACCGGCAACAGCTGCCCCGATAGCGCAGGGCGGGATGACGTGGACCGGGTCTGATGCGGCGAAGGGGATGGCCCCTTCGGTGATGAAGGACAAGCCCATGATGAAGTTGGTAATCGTCGACTGCCGTTCTTTCGGCGTGAATTTGCCTTTAAAGAGGAGCATAGCCAGGGCGATGGCCAAGGGCGGAACCATGCCGCCGACCATGACCGAAGCCATGATGCCCGAGCTGACAGCCTGACCGCTGGCACTCATGAGCGAGGCCGTACCGAAGACGTAAGCGGCTTTGTTGATCGGGCCGCCGAAGTCGATGGACATCATGCCGCCGAGGATGAAACCGAGGACGATACGGCTCGATGTCGTCATGCTGTTGAGGACGTCGAAGAGCCACGTATTGAAAATAGAAGTCGGCGGGTTGATGATATAGGTCATGATGACGCCGATGAGAACCAAGCCTAAGACCGGATAGAAGAGGATGGATTTCGTGCCGTCCAGGGCTTCCGGAAGGTGGGACAATACTTTTTTCAGGAAAATGATGAGGTAGCCTGCGATGAAACCGGCAAAGAGGGCCCCGAAGAAACCAGAGCCGCCTGTCGTTGCCAGGAAACCGCCGACGATACCGGGCATGAGAGCCGGCCGTTCACCGATACTCATGGCGATATAGCCTGCCAGGATAGGCATCATCATGCTGAAGGACAGGCCGCCGACATTTTTCAGGAAGGCAGCCAGCGGCGTGCCGCTGCCGAAGTTGGCCGTACCGGCGTTATCCATATCGCAGAGGAAGGCCAGGGCGATGAGGATCCCGCCGCCGATGACGAAGGGCAGCATATGGGATACGCCGTTCATCAAGTGTTTGTAGATCTGACGGCCGACGCTTTCTTTTTCAGCACTTTCGACATCGACCGCTTCCGACGACGATTCATTGCCCTGATAAATCGGAGCTTTGCCGTCGAGGACGGTCTGGATGAGTTCTTCTGGGATCTTGATGCCGTTGGCAACTTTCGTAAAGATGACCGGCTTGCCGGCAAAACGCTGGACCGGCACGTCTTTATCGCAGGCGACGATGACGCCAACAGCGCGGTCGATATCGGCCTGGGTCAGATGATTCTTGACACCGCCGGAGCCATTGGTTTCGATTTTGATGTCGACGCCCATGGCAGCGGCTTTATTTTCCAGCGCTTCGGCGGCCATGTAGGTGTGGGCAATGCCCGTCGGGCAGGCGGTGACGCCGATGACGTACGGGCGGTCCGACGGAGCAGCCGTTTCCGTTTCAGCCGGTGCTTCTTCGGCTGCGGCTTCAGCAGCAGCTTCCGCTTCTTCAGCTGCGACCTGTTCGGCTTCGGCCTTGTCGATGATGGACAGGTATTCTTCCGGCGTCTGGGCTTTCATCAGGTTGTCGCGGAAGTCGTCGTCCATGAGCATACGGCTCAGACGGCTCAATACTTCCAGGTGGACGTTGGCACCGCCAGCCGGAGCGGCGATGAGGAAGAATAAGTGAGCCGGTTCGTCGTCGAGGCTTTCGTAGTCGACGCCGTCGCGGACGATCATCGAAGCCAGACCCGGTTCATTGACGGCTTCCGTCTTGGCATGGGGAATGGCGATGCCTTCGCCGATACCCGTACTGCCTTCCTGTTCACGAGCGAGGACGCGCTGTTTGTACAGCTCTTTATCATTCAGATTGCCGCCGGCAGCCATGAGGTCGACCAGGTGGTCGATGGCAGCGGCCTTGTCGGCTACAGACGCATTGAGGTCGATGCTCTGTTTCTTGAGTAAATCTACAATACGCATTATGTCTCTCCTTCTCTTCTCAACTCTATATAAAAATGCGCGTTTCTTTACAAGGCAGCGTATACTTCCTTGATATCGTCTTCCGTAGCCAGCCATTCATGGAATGCCGAAGCGCTGCCGGCGCTGATACCCATTTTCAAGGCTTCCTGGAGGTCGCCTTTAGACGCTTCAAAACCAGCCAGGAACCCAGCGACCATGCTGTCGCCGGCACCGACGGAGTTGACCAGCGTGCCCTTCGGGGACTGGCGGCGGTATACCTGGCCGTCTTCACCGAGGAGCAGGGCGCCGTCGCCGCCGAGGGATACGAGGACGTTGCGGGCCCCCATGGCCTGGAGCTGTTTGGCGCAGACGATGATTTCTTCATCCGTATGGAGGTCGACGCTGAACAATTCGCCTAATTCAAAGTTATTCGGTTTGATGAGGAACGGTTTATATTTGATGACATTCTTCAACAGGTCGCCGGTAGCATCGACGACGACGCGGATGTCGCGGTCCTGGAGGCGTCTGAGGATCTGTTCGTAAATATCATCGGGGATATCGTTGGGGATACTGCCAGCCAGGACCAGGGTGTCACCGGCTTTGAGGGTATCGATCTGAGCCAGCAGGGCTTGCAGCTTTTCTTCGGGGATATGCGGTCCCATGCCGTTGACAGCCGTTTCATCATCGGCGCTGACTTTGAGGTTGATACGCGAGCAGCCTTCATCGAGGACGATGAAATCCGTATCGCCGCCGTTGGCTTTGGCCAGACGTTCAATTTCCCGGCCCGTAAAACCGGCGATGAAGCCGAGCATCTTAGAAGGGATATGAAGGTTTCCCAGGACCAGGGACACGTTGATGCCTTTGCCGCCGGGATAGATCATTTCCTGTTCCGCCCGGTTGATGTCACCGGCCGTAAAGGTCTTCATGTGGACGACATAGTCTAACGATGGATTGAACGTAACTGTATAAATCACAGGATATGCACCTCCGTAATCTGCTGATACGGCCGATAATCGATGTGTTCTTCATCTTTGGCCGTAATCAGGGTAACCATTGATAAGTCTGCAAATGTAATGTGCGAAGATAAACCGAATTTGCTGGAATCGGCCAGGACGAAGCGGTCCAGGCACTGGCCTACGGCAGCGCGCTTACAGACAGCTTCTTCGTCATCCGGCGTCGTACAGCCGGAATGGGGAGCGATCCCATTGGCTCCAAAAAATCCCTTGGTGAAATGATAGCGGCCAATCATATCCCGCATATCACTGCCGACAATGGCTTCCGTATCGCCTTTGACCCGTCCGGGCAGGATGTAGACGCGGCTGCCGCTGCGCCCCAGTTTCTGGGCCAGCGGAATGCTGTTGGTCACGAAAGTCGCTTCGGAACCGGCCAGGAAATCGGCCATCTGTTCCGTCGTCGAACCGGCGTCGAGATAGACGAAATCATCTTTCTTGATCAGGCTGGCCGCATACTGGGCAATGCGGCGCTTCTCGCTCATATGAATGGAATACTTGTCCTGTAAATTTTCCATATCCGCTTCATATGAAGAATCGTCGCGCAGCGTCGTAGCACCGCCATGGACGCGGCGCAGGCGGCCTTCCCGGTCCAGCGTAAGTAAATCCCGGCGGACCGTCGATTCGGAAATGTTCAGAAAACTCACTAAGTCCTGAACCGAAACGGCCCCACTCGTATTGACAAGACGCATGATTTTTTCATGTCTTTCCTCTGTCAACATCGTATCACTTCCCTTTATCCTCCTTTGGCCACATTATACCGTTATGTTCAATCATTTTCAATCAATTTCAATCATTATAATTAAAAAGCAATCATTTTCATTCATCTATGCATCCAACTCATTAAGTGATTTTATTCACATATGTAAAGGGGGTGTCGCAAGCGCGACACCCCCTTTAAGTGGTTAGTGGCTAGCCGTTAGTGGTTAGCAGATGGCTTTAAATTTAAAATTCTCTATGCAAACTATAAACTCCGTACTACAAACCACAAAAAAAGGACGGCACATGATGGCAGAAACCTTCGTGAGACAGCCCCGCAGGCCGCCCAAGGCTCCCTTTATAGGGGAGCTGGCCGCCGAAGGCGGTCTGAGAGGTTAAAGAGCGTCCCCTACGACGAACGACCTACGACCTACGATGAACGATCATCCCCGTGCTTCTGCGACGCAGGCGATGCCGTGGCGGGTGCGGTATTTGAGGAAGAGCATCAGGGCCAGGGCGACAGTGAAGGCGCCGACGAAGAAGTACAGGGTAACGGCATAACTATTGGTATTTTCTTTGATGAGCGACAGGACCAGGGGACCGGCGACGCCGGCAGCGCCCCAGGCCGTGAGGATGCGGCCATGGATGGCACTGAGGTATTTCGTGCCGAAGAGGTCGCTGAGATAGGCCGGCATGCACGAGAAGCCGCCGCCATAGCAGGAAATGATGAGCAGGACCAGGACCTGGAAACTAAAGGCGCTGGTAACGCGGGCCAGCTGCCAGAAGGCCAGGATTTCGATGGCAAAAAAGAGGACATACGTAGCCGAACGGCCGATGTAATCGGATATGGTCGCCCAGGCAATGCGGCCGGCGCCGTTCATGAGGCCGATGATACCGACCATGGAAGCTGCCGCCATCGGCGACATGCCGACGACATCCTGGGCCATCGGCGAAGCAACGGACAACAGGGCGATGCCGCAGGTGATGTTGGTGAAGAAGAGCCACCAGATGGCGTAGAACTGCCAGGTCTTCATGGCCCGGCGGACGGTGAACTGCGGCTGGGCGTCGGCGTATTCGACAGAAGATGCTTTTTCCGCCTTGACCGGGACGTCTCCGGCTGCAGGCGGAGCCAGGTAGAGCGACGATGCCGTCATGACGACCATATAGACACAGCCGAGGATGATGAAGTTAGCCACCAAGCCAAAGTGCTGGACCAGCAGCTGCATGGCCGGACCGGCAATGAGACTGGCAAAGCCAAAGCCCATAATAGCCAGGCCCGTCGCAAAGCCCCGGTTTTCCGGGAACCATTTGACCAGTGTCGACACCGGTGTGATATAACCCGTCCCCAGGCCGACGCCGCCGATGACGCCGTAGAAAGAGTAGAGCATGGGCAGGCTGTGGGCATAGAGAGCCGCAGCCGTACCGAACATGGCAGTGACGAAGCAGGTCATGGATAAGAGGCCGGACTTGCGGGGACCGATTTTCTGGACAAAACTGCCCAAAAATCCTGCCGACAAGCCGAGGAAGAGGATGGCCAGGGAAAAGGTCCACGTCGTTTCCTTGAGGGTGAATCCCATGGATTCCATGATGGGCTTGGTGAGGACGCTCCAGGCGTAGACACTGCCGATACAGAGGTGGAGCCCCATAGCAGATAGGGCGATGAGCCAGCGATTTCGTTTCATTAGACAACACTCCTTGTGAGGAGCCAGGCTGGCGAAAAAAAATACCGGCCGCCTGACTCAAGAATATGTAGCATACTCTTGCCCAGACGGTCGGCATGAAAAGCTCCGTACAGTTCACGTGGTTATTCCACTTGATTCCGTCAGTCCTGTACGAATCTGCTGATGCACTTAATTATACGGACAGGGCCGGCGATTGTCAATATCCATTTTTAGGCAGCCAGCGAAAAGGGAACGTAAGTCTTGCTGGAGACAGCCGGCTTACTGGCCTCAGCCGTATTGGCTTTGGCAGCGGCTTTCGCTGTGGTTTTGGCAGTCGTCGTCTTTACGGCTGTAGCCGTTTTGGCAGAGGCTTTGGCCGTTGCCGTAGAAGCGGCAGCCGTAGCTGCATCCTGCTTCTGCTTTGCTGCCAGTTCGGCTGCCTGGGCCTGTTTTTCCTTGATATCCGACAAGGTCTGGCCTGCCGGTGCCTGGCGCAGAATATAGACGTTTTCTGCCGGTTCTACCGGTTTCAGGACGGAAAAACCATAGCTCATCAATTTCTGGGCATCGCCGAAGCGGTCATCCGAATTCATGATGGAGGCGATGACCGTCCGGCCATCCTGAGTAGCCGAAGCGACCAGGCAGGGGCCGCCGGCATTGGTCGTGCCGGTCTTGATGCCATTGGCACCGGGAAAGCCGCTGGTCAGGAAGTAGTTCGTCGTCGTGCAGTGCTTGGACCCGCCGTTGATATAGGGCATGTCGTATTCACTGTGGCTGACCATATCGCGGAATTCCGGCATTTTCATGCCATAGGCCGCGATGACGGCCATATCGCGGGCCGTCGAATAGTGATTGCTGTCCGGCAGGCCATGGGGATTGGCAAAGTGGGTATTCGTGCAGCCCAGGGCGGCGGCTTTTTCATTCATCTTGGCAACAAAATCAGCCTGGGTCGGCGTAACCGTTTCTGCCACGGCAATGGCCGCATCACAGCCGGATACGGTCATCATACCCGTCAGGGCATGGCGCAGGGTGATCTGATCGCCAGGATCGATTCCCAGGACAGACGCGTCGCTTTCGATGTTGTAGACGTCGCTGGTAATGTTGAGGGGCTGGTCCATTTTGCCCTGGGCCTTGCCTAATTCGACGCCGAGGAGACCGGTCATGATTTTCGTCGTACTGCCCGGATAAGCCCGGTCATCGGCATTTTTGGCATAGAGCGTGTCCCCCGTATCGGCATCCATGACATAGGCGGCATGAGCGCTGATTTCAGGCGGCTGTGGCGTATCGGCAAAGACGGCAGCCGACACGGTCAGACAGGCGGCTGCAGCCAGACATAAGATTTTTTTCAAAGACATGGCGTACACTTCTTTCTCTTATAAGGGATTTTTCGCAGCCATCTTAGGCTTGCGGGGATATTTCTTCGGGCTGTCCTTCACTTTCTCGATGTAGAGGACGGCGCGGACGTCATCGAGCCCTGGCAGGCGGACAGGCCGGACTTCGGCGACTTTGCCGCCCAGGATCTGCAGGGCCTTTTCGCCTTCAGCCAGTTCTTCTTCATACTGGGCCCCTTTGAGGGAAATGAAATAACCCCCGATCTTCACATAAGGCAGAGCCCATTCGGCCAGGATATTCAGGCGGGCGACGGCCCGGCTGGTGACGATGTCGAAAGCGCTGCGGTATTCCGGCTTATGAGCCATCTCTTCCGCCCTTCCATGGAGGAACGACGCCGTCAGACCTAACTCGCGGACCGTATTTTCCAGGAAAGTCAGGCGCTTTTGCAGGGAATCGAAGAAAGTCACTTTCAGGTCTGGCCGGTAGATGAGCAAAGGCAGGCCGGGAAAACCGGCACCCGTCCCCAGATCGAGGACAGAAGCTCCGTCTTTGAAATAAGCCGGGTCGTAACAGGACAGGCTGTCGGCCATGTGCTTGATGGCAACGCCTTTCGGGTCGGTAATCGCCGTCAGGTTCATGACCTTGTTCGTTTCTACCAGCCTTTCATTAAAAGTGCAGAACTGGCCAAGCTGGTTGTCCGACACGCTGAGGTCCATGGCCTTCAGGGCCTGTTCTAATTCACTGCGAAACATGATTTTTTTCCTCCCGGCTGTGCTGTTCCAGTACGATGAGCAGGGCCGTGATATCGGCCGGTGAAACGCCGGAAATACGGCTGGCCTGGCCTAAGGACAAGGGCCGGATTTCATCGAGTTTCTGCCGGGCTTCGGCCGACAGGGTGTCGATATCGGCATAGACGATATCAGCGGGCATCTTCTTCTGTTCCAGGCGGTTCATCTTTTCGACCTGTTCCATCTGACGGCTGATATAGCCTTCGTATTTGATCATGATTTCGATTTCTTCTTCTACATCAGCGGCCAGTTCCGGCAGGTCGAAGACCGTCCGCAAGGCCTCGTAGTCGACATCGTTGCGGCGCAGGAGGTCGTAGGCCGTGATGGCCGTATGGATGGGCGCTGTGCCCAGGCGTTCCAGTTTTTCCAGATTGGCCTTGGACGGCGTGACGGAAATGGCCTGGAGGGCGGCGATGCCCTGTTCGATGGCCTTTTTCTTGGCCGTGAAGCGGTCATACCGTTCCTGCGTGACCAGGCCCAGGTCATAGCCCTTCTGGGTCAGGCGCAGGTCGGCATTGTCCTGACGCAGGATGAGCCGGTATTCGCTGCGGCTGGTCATGATACGGTACGGTTCATTCGTGCCCTTGGTGACCAGGTCATCGATGAGGACGCCGATATAGGCTTCAGAACGGGTCAGGATGAACGGCTCCTTCCCCTGGATCTTCAAGGCCGCGTTGATGCCGGCCATGAGACCCTGGGCGGCCGCTTCTTCGTAACCGCTGGTCCCGTTGGCCTGGCCGGCTGAAAAGAGACCGGAAATCTTCTTCGTTTCCAGCCACGGCGTGAGCTGCGTCGGATCCAGGCAGTCGTATTCGATGGCATAGCCTGGCCGCATGATCTTGACATCTTCCAGCCCCGGGATGGTGCGCAGGAAGGCATACTGGACGTCAGCCGGCATACTGGTACTCATGCCCTGGACGTACATTTCTTCCGTCGATTCGCCTTCCGGTTCGATGAAGAGCTGGTGCCGCTTCTTATCGGCAAAGCGGACGATTTTCGATTCGATGGACGGGCAGTAGCGCGGCCCGATGCCGGTGATGATGCCGTTACACATCGGCGCCCGGTCGAGATTGTCGCGGATGATCTTATGCGTTTCTTCATTGGTAAAGGTCAACCAGCAGCATTCTTTATTGCGGTCTTTCCGTTCCGACAGGAAGGAAAAGGCATGGCCGTCTTTGTCGCCTTCCTGTTTGGCCATTTCATCGGTCCGCAGAGTGCGGCGGTCGACGCGGGCCGGCGTACCGGTCTTGAAGCGCATGAGTTTGAGGCCGGCCTTGATGAGCGACCCGGACAAGTCTTCCGCCGACCGCTGGCCGATAGGTCCGCCTGAATACGTGCAGGTACCGATGATGATTTTCCCTTTAAGATAAGTCCCCGTCGCCAGGATGACGCACTTGGCTTTATAGACTTCGTCCAGCTCCGTCTTGACGCCGGTGACGGCGCCGTCTTCGACGAGGAGGTCCGTGATCATGAGCTGCTTGACGTCGAGGTGGTCCTGGTTTTCCAGGGTCTTGGTCATGGCCATCTGGTACATCTTCTTGTCGGACTGGGCCCGGAGGGAATAGACAGCCGGCCCTTTGCCGGTATTGAGCATGCGCATCTGGAGGCATGTCTTATCCGTATTGATGCCCATTTCGCCGCCGAGGGCGTCGATTTCCCGGACGAGATGGCTCTTCCCCGGTCCGCCGACAGCGGGATTGCAGGGCATGAGGGCAATATTATCTAAGTTCAGCGTCGCCATCAGGGTCTTGGCGCCCAGGCGGGCACTGGCCAGGGCTGCTTCACAGCCGGCATGGCCGGCACCGATGACGATGACATCGTATGTATCGACTACAAACATGGTTCCACCTCTTTATTTACCTAAACAGAATCGGCTGAAAATTTCTTCGACCATATCGTCGTGGACGGTATCGCCGGTAATCGAGCCCAAAAGCTCCCAGGCTTCGCGCAGGTCAACGACGGCACAGTCGACGGGCATGCCGGCTTCGATGGAATCGAGGGCCCGCTGCAGGGCTTCCCGGCTCTGGCGCACCAGTTCGATGTGGCGCGTGTTGGTGAGCAGGGCACTGTCTGCCGTATCGGCATGGGACAAGGCCAGGGATAACAATTTATCTTTCAAGGCATCCAGGCCGTCGCCTGTCCCGGCCGACAAGGAGAGGACGGGATGACCATACCCTTCCAGGTCTTTTTCCGTAATGACGGGCACGAGGTCCGTCTTGTTGAGGATGACCAGGACATTCTTGTCCTTCGTGTCTTCCAGGATGGCTCTGTCTTCATCAGACAAGGGCCGGGAGCAGTCGATGACGACCAGGATGATATCGGCTTTATCCATGTAGGCTTTGGCCTTGGTAACGCCGATTTTTTCGACCGTATCGTCCGTTTCCCGGATGCCTGCCGTATCGACGAGGCAGACCGGAACGCCTTTGAGGGAAATCCATTCTTCCAGGACGTCCCGCGTCGTCCCCGGCACGTCGGTGACGATAGCCCGGTCTTCCTGGAGCAGACGGTTGAGCAGGCTCGACTTGCCAGCGTTCGGCGTACCGGCAATGGCGGCCATGACGCCGTCGCGGATGATGCGGCCGTCGTGAGAAGCCTCCAGCATATCGTCCAGGGCCGTCAGCTGTTTGCGGATGGCTCCGGCTACATCGGGAACGGTAATATCTTCCAGATCTTCTTCCGGATAGTCGATCATGACTTCCAGACGGGTAATGAAGTCCGTCAAATCATGGCGCATGGCACCGATGACCTTAGACAACCGCCCTTCAAGCTGATTGACGGCACTGGTCAGGCCCTGGCGGCTCTTGGCCTGGATGACATCCATGACGGCTTCGGCCTGGGCCAGATCGATGCGGCCATTGACGAAGGCCCGCTGTGTAAATTCTCCGGGATTGGCCATGCGGGCCCCGTGAGACAAGACCAGGCCGAGTATTTCTTCTAATGCCTTGCGGCCGCCGTGGCACTGGATTTCCAGTACGTCTTCCGCCGTATAGGAGTGCGGCCCCTTCATAATGAGCATGAGCACTTCATCGACAGGACGGCCGTCATCGGCGACGACGAGGCCATGCTGGATGGAACGGTCCCGGCGCTGGGCCAGGGGCTTTCCCGAAGGGCTGCGGAAAATGGCATCGCCTACGTCATAGGCGTGGCTGCCGCTGATACGGATGACGCCGATGCCGCTTTCCCCCAGCGGGGTAGCAATGGCAGCAATCGTATCGGTCGTATCGTACATATAGCAATACTCCTTTCATAGCCTAAAAACTACAAAGTTAATACTCGAAAAGGCTTGTCGCACGACGACAAGCCCTTTAAAGTTGTTAGTGGCTAGCAGTTAGTTGTTAGCGGATGGCTTTAAATTTGAAGGTTTTCTCTGCAAACTACAAACTCTGTATTACAAACTATTCTTGATAATAGATGACGACGTGGCGGTATGGATCCTGGCCTTCGCTTTCCGTGCGGACCTGCGGGTCGTTCTGCAAGGTCACATGGATGATTTTGCGTTCATAACCGTTCATCGGTTCCAGGACGACGCGGTCGCCGTTCTTCTTGACGCGGTTCGCCAGACGGATAGCCAGCTGTTTCAGCGTTTCTTCCCGGCGATGGCGGTAATTTTCGACATCGAGCATGATGAAATGGCGCGTCGTTTCGCCCTGATTCGTCGTCAGGTTAGTCAGGTACTGGAGGGCATCCAGTGTCTGGCCATGCTTGCCGATGAGGATGCCCAGGTTCTTGCCGTGCAAGTGGAGCAGGACTTTATCGGACTTGATCATCTTTTCGATGACGACGTCGATGCCCATGTTCTTGAGCACTTCCTGGAGAAAGGCCTTGGCCTTGGCGGCCGCTTCTTCGGCCGTAAAATCATCGGCCTTTTCTGCTTCAGCCGGTTCTGATTCTACCTTAGGAGCCGCTTCTTCAGCTGCATCAACGGCTGCATCAACGGCTTCAGCAGCCGGTTCAGCCGCTGCCGGAGATACCGTTTCCTCTTCCGCCGGCTGGCTTTCCAGGGTCGGGACCGTCGGCACGCCTTCTTTTTCCGTAATGCGCACTTTGGCCGGCTTGCTGCCGAATCCGAAGAAACCGCTTTTCGGTTCTTCCAATACTTCGATATCGACTTCGTCTTTCATTCTGCCGAGACGGACCAGACCGGAGCGGACGGCATCTTCGATCGTTTTTCCTGTAGTTTCGATGGTACTCATGCTTCTGATCGTGCTCCTTTTTTCTTGAGGTGGGTCATGAGGAACTGCTGTGCCCACTGGAATACGTTAGAAACAACCCAGTAAATGACCAGGCCGCTGGGGAAATTCAAGCTGATCCAGCCGATGAACAACGGCATGACGATCTTCATGATTTTCTGCTGTTTAGCCTGTGCGTCCGAAGCCGCTACCTGCGTACCGGACATCTGGTTCTGGATGAAGTAAGTCGAAACAGCCGACAGCACCGGCATGATATATGTGGGGTCCGGCTGGCCCAGGCTGGGAAGCCATAAGAAACTTTCAAAGGCCGGGTCATAGGGATATTCCCGAAGAGCATAGAAAATGGCGATGAGGAATGGCATCTGAATGAGGATCGGCAGGCAGCCCGACAAGGGGTTGACGCCCATTTCCCGATACAGTTTGGTCATTTCTTCCTGCATCTTTTTCTGATTGCCCTTATATTTCTTCTGTAATTCTTTAATCTTAGGCTGCAAAGTCTGCATGCCTTCCATGGAACGGATCTGTTTGGCCGTAAGCGGAGCCAGAACCAGTTTAATGATCAAGGTAAGCATGATAATGGCAACGCCATAGCTCGGATAGCCTACATTCTGGGTAAATGCATAACAGTAATTCATGAATGTCGTCATAATACCGCTGAGGACATCCATTATTCCACTGAAAAAGCCCAATACGCTCAACTCCTGTTCAGTTGTAAAAATAGGGATCTACGGTACCGGATCATATCCGCCTTTGTGAAAGGGATGGCATTTTAAAATGCGCCTTAGTGCCAAATAACTCCCTTTGACAGCACCGTACTTCTGCAAGGCCTCGATGGCATAAGCAGAACAAGTCGGATAAAACCGGCAGCACGGCCGGTGAAGGGGCGATATGAACAACTGGTAAAACCGGATAAGGGCTATGAAACACCGTTTCATGTGTCATCACTTCTTTTTCAATACCCTGGCATGCCGGAATAATTGCAGGATGCTTTGTTCTGCTTCCTTGTATCCGGCATATTTTAAACTGCTGCGGCCGATGAGGACCAGGTCGAACCCGTCGCGCAGGTCGAACTGATGCAGACGATAGACTTCCTTCATCAGGCGGCGGCAGCGGTTGCGTTCAACGGCGCAGCCGATTTTCTTTCCCGTTACGAAACCAATCCGGGTCGGCTGTTTCGGTGAGCGCGGCAGGACGTACAAGACGACGCGGCGGTTGACATATGACTTGCCGCGGCGGTATACGAGCTGGTACTCCCGATTTTTGCACAGCCGCTGTTCTTTTGTTAGTTCATACATACGTAATTGTCCTAAAAATGCCAGAAAAACAGAAAAATTCCGCCAATCGGAACTTTTCTGTTTATCTCGTAATAATTAAGCAGAAAGTTTCTTTCTGCCTTTCATGCGGCGTTTTTTCAAAACCATGCGGCCGCCTTTCGTCTTCATTCTTTCGCGGAAGCCGTGAGTTCTCTTTCTCCACAATGTATTCGGCTGATATGTCTGTTTCAAGCTAGACACCTCCTTTGTCGTCATTGACAGTAAATGAATTTACACCATAACAGGTTAATTATAGTAAGCGAACTTCCTGCTGTCAAGCCCCATTTTTCAGGTATTATGCTTTTTGAGTATACCCTATGTATAAGTATTCCGCAAAAATTTTCTTTCCTTAATTCCGGTTTTGTTGTAAAATGTGGATAGATGAATGAGTTATCAACAATCTATCCACATTTTGTGGATAAGTGGAAAAGAACCGGAAATTCGATGATTATCGTCTTTCCGCCTTTTTGTGTCCCTTTTGTCCACGTTATCCACAATTCAGGCTATACACATATACACTTTATATGGTACACTCTATGTCTCGCACAATTTTACGCACAGATTGGAAGGATTATTATGGACCTGCTCAGCTTATGGGAAAAAATGCTGGCTAACCTGAAACAAGTCTTGCCCAAAGAGATTTTTACCAACTGGTTTGAAGGCAACATCATTCCCTACTCTTATTCCGAAGAAGAGAATCTCCTCATATTGGACACAATGACGAATTTTCTCCGCGATTACGTCAGCAAAAAATATACGGATATCCTGGAAACCGTCGCCCAGGACGCCATCGGCCGCCCGACAAGAGTCCAGCTGATTACGAGCCAGGAAAAGAAGCCCGCCGTGGAAAGCCAGCCGGAAGCCGTCGCCGAAACGATTACCCTGCCGCCGAAGCCCTCCACACCGCCGCCCGCATCCGCCCCGGTCCGGGATACCCATTCTGTCCCGTCAGGGCAGACAGAATGGGTCCAGCCCGAATTACCGATCAGCGAGGACACGTCCTCCCCGATGCCCGTCGTCAAAGAAGCCGTTTCCGTAACGCCCGAAGAAATCCCTTATAATAATAATTTAAATAAAGATTATACCTTTGATAACTTCATCGTCGGCAACAGCAACCGCGTCGCCACAGCCGTCGCCAAGTCCATTGCCGCTGCACCGGCCCAAAAGTGGAATCCTTTCTATATCTACGGCGGCAGCGGTCTGGGAAAGACGCATTTAATGCACGCCATCGGTCATGAACTGCTCAAAAATTTCCCCAACATGCGCCTCTTATGTATCACCAGTGAAGACTTCGTCAATGAATTCATCCAGTGTATCCAGGACAAGAACACGGAAAGTTTCCGCCGCCGTTACCGCAACGTCGACGTCCTTTTCGTAGACGATATACAGTTCCTGGGCCGTGGGGACAAAGAAAGTTCCAAAGAAGAATTCTTCCACACCTTCAACAAGCTCTATCAGGACAAAAAGCAGATGGTCTTCACCAGCGACCGGCCGCCACGGGATATCAAGAAATTGGAAGAACGCCTGCGTTCGCGCTTTGAAAACGGCATGGTCACGCAGATCGAGCCGCCAGATTTAGAAACGCGGACAGCCATTCTCCGGGCCTGGGCCGAAAAGGAAAACATCACCTATGATTTAGACGCTCTCAATTATATTGCAGCCAACGTCAGCGAAAACATCCGAAAATTACACGGTGCTTTCATCCGTGTCCTCCTGGAGGCGTCACAAGCCAAGAGCAATGTCACCCTGCCCCTGGTCAAACATGCCATCAGCTACATCACCGACGCCCAGGATGAAAAGAAATATATCACGATCGATGAAATCACTACTTATATCTGTCAGCACTATAACATTAATTATAAGGAACTGATGGGCAAGAAAAAGACCAAGGATATCACGTTGCCGCGGCAGATTGCCATGTACATGTGCCGTGAACTGACCGGAAATACCTATCCCCATATCGGGACAGCCTTCAATGGCCGCGACCATACGACAGTTATGCATGCCTGCACGAAAATCATGCAAAAAGCCGAAGAGGACCGGCATTTCAAGGAACATCTGGAAAAGATGATGAATGAAATCCGGGGTGTGGATAACTAGGCTGATAAAATTGTACATACATTGTGGATAAGTCAAAAAAAGAAATCCACAGTGGAAATGTGGATAAAAAATAATGATTTATCCACACGTTATCCACAGCTGTGGACAGCTTAAAATCGCTGTTTTTATCCACTTATCCACAAATTCACAGCCCCTATTACTAAGACTACTATTTTTTAATTCACATTTAATTAATTTATTCAGCGCAGAAAAGAGGATACCCCATTGAGACTAAAACTAAAAAAAGAAGATCTGAACAAAGGCCTGCAGGCTGTCCAGAAAGTCGCCCAGAACAAAAGCAACAACATCTCTTCTGAAAACGGCTTGCTTATCAAAGCCCTCCATGGTATCATCGAGTTCCAGGCCAATGACTACGATATGGGCATCAAGATCACCATTCCCGGTATCATTGAAGAAAGTGGTGAAGCCTTTATTGCCAATCCCTATTTGATGGAATTGACCCGTCGTCTTCCCAGTGATGAAATCGAAATCATCAAGGAAGATGCCGATACACAGCTGCTCATCAAAGGCGGCAAACTCAAGTTTGAATGCCTGACCATGAATCCCGATGATTTCAATGAAGTCGAAATCGTGGAAAACGGCTATGCCAGCTTTACGACGACGAGCGTCGTCATGAAAGATCTCATCGACAACACGTCTTATGCCTGTGCCACTGATGTAGCCCGTCCGATTTTCATGGGGACCTTCCTGGATGTCCGGGATGACCAGATGACCATGGTCGCCACGGACACGCACCGCCTGGCCTTGAAGACGGCGACCCTCGATGCCCCTGTGGATAATCCCTTGCAGGCAGTTATCCCCAGCCGTTTGTTATCCGAAATTTCCCGTCAGCTGCCGACAGATATCCCGGAAACCGTCGAAATCACGGCTGTCCGCAATTACCTGGCCGTACAGTTTGGCAATGTCTACATCCGGACGCGGCTCATTGAAGGCGAATTCCCCAATTACCGGCGCGTCATCCCGAATGACTTCAAGTGCATCGTCACCGTGGACCGGGCCGAATTCACCGGCGCCGTCGAACGCGCTTCCATCGTCGCCAAAGATGCCCAGTACAATGTCATCAACTTCATCGTTGCCGATGATCAGATCAAGCTCATGAGCCAGCATCCCGACTACGGTACCGTCGAAGACTACGTTCCCTGCCATTTGGAAGGCCAGGGCCTGGATATTTCCTTTAACGGGAAATTCATCCTCGATATCTTGAAGCATTGCCATGATTCGGAAGTCATCTTGAAGTCCAAGGAAAACAGCCCCATGCTGGTCCAGGATAAAGAAGATACTTCCTGTGTATTTGTTGTAACGCCTATGAGGACAAAATAATGGAAACAGTAAACATTAATACCCCGATGATCCAGCTCGACCAATTCTTGAAATGGGCCAGTATTTTACAGAGCGGCGGTGAAATCCGCTTTTTGCTGGACGAAAAGAAAATTTTTGTAAATGGAATTTTATGCACTGCTAAACGAAAAAAACTCTATCCGGGAGACAAAGTCGAAATTAAAGGTATCGGTACGTATTTGATAAAAGGTGAATAATTATGATGATTGAATCGGTCCGGCTCCACCGTTTCCGGAATTATGATGATGAAATGATTACCTTTCCCAAGGCCATCATCCTCCTCTATGGGAAGAATGGCCAGGGCAAGACGAATCTATTGGAATCATTATATATGGGGGGCATCGGCAAGTCCTACCGGGGCATGGCCGATGCCGACCTCATCGGCTGGAACCAGGACCAGGCCAGTATCATCATCCAGTTCCAGCGCAACGATACGCGGCAGCAGCTGAAGATCATCTTGTCCCGGACGGCCAAGAAAGAACTCTGGGTCAATGAAACAAAAGTTCCCCAAAAGGAGCTGGTCGGGACCCTCAATGAAGTCCTGTTTTCGCCGGACGACCTGCAGCTCATCAAGGGCAGCCCGTCGCTGCGGCGCCGTTTCATCGACATGGAAATCTCCCAGGTCAGCCGGCCTTACTACCGGGAGCTGCTGCAGTACAACCGGGCCATTTCGCAGCGCAATCTCCTGCTGAAGAAGATGAAATATGAAGGCATCCATCCCCTCGACGAATGGGACCGCCAGATTGCCGGCTTTGCGGCCTCCCTGGTCGCCAAACGGCTCGAAGCCCTGCACAAATTGTCCTTTTTGGCCGGCGTCCTCCACAAGCGCCTGAGCCGGGGGGCGGAAATGCTGAACCTAACATATGTTCAGCCCTATGGCGGCGGCGACCGGGACCATCAGACCGATCCGGAATGGTACTATGCCCTCTTGCAGCGCCATTTGGAAGAAGATGTGCGTCGGCAGGCGACATCGGTCGGTCCTCACCGGGATGACCTCGTCTTTTCCGTCGGGCCGGCGGATCTGCGGAAATACGGTTCCCAAGGGCAGCAGCGGACGGCGGTCCTGGCCTTGAAATTATCGGAGCTGGAATACGTCAAGTCCGAGACGGGCGAATATCCTGTACTGCTCTTGGACGATGTCATGAGCGAGCTGGACCCGGACCGCCGGCAGGCCCTGCTCGATTTTGTCCGCGACCGTATCCAGACGTTCATTACGACGACGGAACCGGGAATCTTTGCCGGCATGGCCGGGTGTCATCCCATTTGCATTGAAAAAGGGAGGGTCCTGTCTCATGGAGGAACGCAGTCTTGAATTAAAAAAGGCCGGTTTAGCCATACCGAGGGTATTGGAGAAAAACCGGCTCCTTTTGCCTTATCACCTATACCAGGCCAAGCGGGACTGGAAACAGATTGCTGGTGAGCAGATTGCCAAATATTCATATATATTAGATTTTAAGGATAAACAGGTTATCATTGCCGTCATGAACCCGGTATATATGAATTACCTATTTATGTATAAAAATAAAATCATAGAGGAAATTAATTCTTACGTCGGGCATCGGGCCATTGCCGATGTCCGTTTTGTCAAAAAGGGGAAAAAACCGATTCGGACGGTCTATGAGACCTTGCGGGGCGAGACGGAGGATGTCTTTCCTAAAGAGACAATCAGTCAGGTACGCCTCGACGACGATACGGTAGCCCGTATCCGGCAGGAAACGGCTCATCTGCCTGAGGGGCTGCGGGAAAAGGTCGTCCAGCTCCGTTTCGCCCAGGCCAAAAGGAAGAAGGCCTATCAGCTGGAAGGCTTCGTCTCCTGTCCCCGCTGCGGCCGTTGGATGGCGCCTGGCGAAAGGCAGTGCCTCTTTTGTCACAGTGAGGAGCGGCAGGCTTTGAAGCGGCAGATACGCGCTTACCTCGACGATATGCCCTGGCTGTCGTGGGAGGCCATGGCCGGCTATCTGAAGAAGGCGGTGACGGCGGCTGCCGAAGAACAGGCTTATAATGAAGTCCGCCGCAATCTCATTTATACGTATATTGAAAAAGTCTACTATGAATATGATACGGCAGCCGATGATTTTACCCTGGCCATGCTCATCACCCGCCGCGTCCCCGGCGACATCCCGCCGAAATTCATTGAGAATCTCGTGGCCAAGTACAGAAAGAAGGACGACCATGTATCTCCATCTGAGCCGTAATCTTTCCATCTATGCCGGCGACATCGTAGCCATCGTCAACCTGTCAGGCCATCAGGGCCGTTCTGTCCGCCGGTATTTCGGCCTTCCCATAGTCGCTGTCGATGGGATACCGGAAACGGCCTGGCGCTGCCTGGTCGTCACAGAGCAGCGCGTCTTTGCCCTGCCGGTCACGGGAGAGACGGTGGTCCGGCGTTACCAGAAGTGCCTGCATCCGGCAAGGTATGTATTCAAAAATATTTGATTTTACGGTATAATAAAGTGTTAGATTGCCTAAATGAATCATTAAAATTGCAAGAAACAGGAGTTGAGAATCTCTATGTCGAAAGACAAAGCTAGATATGGTGCCGAACAGATTCAAGTATTGGAAGGACTGGAAGCCGTCCGCAAACGGCCTGGGATGTACATCGGCAGTACATCGACACGAGGCCTTCATCATCTGGTCTACGAAGTCGTCGATAACAGTATCGACGAAGCCCTGGCCGGATATTGTACGCATATTGAAGTCACCATCCAGGAAGATAACAGCATCACTGTCGTCGATAATGGCCGCGGTATCCCTGTAGCCATGCACAAGATCGGCAAGCCCGCTGTCGAAGTCGTCCTGACGGTCCTCCATGCCGGCGGCAAATTCGGCGGTGACGGCTATCCCATTTCCGGCGGCCTCCACGGCGTCGGTATTTCCGTCGTCAACGCCCTCAGTGTCTGGACCAAAGTCCAGGTCAAACGCGATGGCTATTTATGGGCCATTTCCTTCACCCGCGGCGTGACGGACCAACCGCTTCAGAAAATACGTCCCCTGGAAGCCGGCGAAGAAACGGGGACGAAGGTTTCTTTCAAACCGGACCATGAAATCTTCCCGGACACGGTCTATGACTTCAATACGTTGAAGACGCGCCTGCGCGAACTGGCTTTCCTCAATAAAGGACTGCACATCACCTTGACGGATAAACGCGGCGAAGGCAAGAGCGAAGTCTACTGCTATGAAGGCGGCTTGACGTCGTTCGTCGAATTCCTCAACGAAAGCCATCAGGCTGTCAATCCGACGGTCATCAACGTCGACGGCGAAAAGAACAAAGTCATCGTCGATATCGCCATGCAGTATAATGACGGCTACAGTGAAAATATCCTGACCTTTGTCAACGATATCTTCACCGAAGAAGGGGGCACGCATCTGAGCGGCTTCCGTTCCGGCCTGACGCGTACCATCAACGATTATGGCCGCAGCGCCGGCATCATCAAAGAAAACGAAGACAATTTGTCCGGCGAAGACGTCCGCGAAGGCTTGACGGCTGTCATCAGCGTCAAAGTACGGGAACCGCAGTTCGAAGGCCAGACCAAGACCAAGCTGGGCAACAGCGAAGTCAAGGGCATCGTCGATAACATCATCTCTGACGGGCTGAAGGAATTCTTTGAAGAACATCCGGCCGAAGCCAAGGCCATCATCACCAAGACCATTTCTGCATCCCGTGCCCGCCAGGCCGCCCGCCGCGCCCGTGAACTGACGCGCCGCAAGAACGCCCTGGAAATCAGCAGTCTGCCTGGGAAACTGGCGGACTGCTCGGAAAAGAATCCGGACCAGACGGAAATCTACCTGGTCGAAGGGGATTCGGCAGGCGGCAGCGCCAAGCAGGGCCGTGACCGCCGCTTCCAGGCTATCCTGCCGCTGCGCGGCAAGATCATCAACGTCGAAAAGGCCCGCCTCGACAAAATCCTGGCCAACGATGAAATCCGTTCCATGATTACCGCTTTCGGTACGGGTATCGGCCAGGAATTCGATTTGAGCAAACGCCGTTATGACAAGATCATCATCATGACCGATGCCGACGTCGACGGCGCCCATATCCGGACGCTGCTCCTGACCTTCTTCTACCGCTTCATGAAGCCCCTTATCACAGACGGCCACGTCTATATCGCCCAGCCGCCGCTCTATCAGGTACGCAAGGGCAAACAGGTCTGGTACTTCTATACCGATGAATCGATGCAGGCCAAGCTTGATGAATTGGGCCGCGACAACAACAGCGTCGTCGTCCAGCGTTACAAAGGCCTGGGCGAAATGAACCCGGAACAGCTCTGGGAAACGACGATGGACCCGGAAAACCGGACCATGCTCAAAGTCGAATTGGAAGACGCTGCCGAAGCGGACCGCATTTTCTCGGTCCTCATGGGGGACAAAGTCGAACCGCGGCGCAAGTTCATCGAAGAAAACGCCAAGAAAGTCCGCAACCTGGATTTGTAAGAGGAGACATTATGCCGAAACTTTCCCAAAAAATCGAATGGTTCACGGAATCGGTCATCGCCCGCATGTCGCGCATTGCCGAAGCTTCCGGTGCCATCAACCTGGCTGAAGGCTTTCCCGACTTTCCGCCGCCTCAGGCGATGTGCGACCGCCTCAGCCAGGTCGCACAGGAAGGACCTCATCAGTACAGCATGGACCCTGGCGCAGCCAATCTGCGCCGGGCCATGGCCGACTGCCGCCGGCAGTTCACGGGCCAGACAATCGACCCGGAAAAGGAAGTCGTCGTCACCTGCGGCGGGACAGAAGCGCTCATGGCGGCCATGATGACGGTCGTCGACCCTGGCGATAAAGTCATCCTCTTTTCGCCTTTTTATGAAGCCTATAGTACGGACGCCCTGCTCTGCGGGGCCGAACCCATCTACGTGTCGCTGCGTGAACCGGATTACACCTTTGATGCCGATGAACTGGAAGCCGCTTTCAGGCAGCATCCGAAAGCGATTTTCCTCTGCAATCCGTCCAATCCGTGTGGCAAGGTCTTTTCCCGGGACGAGCTGATGACCCTTGCCGGCCTGGCCGCAAAGTACGACACCTTCGTCGTCGTCGATGAGGTCTATGAACACATCATCTACGAACCGACGCAGTATACGTATTTTTCTACCCTGCCCGGTATGTATGAACGGACGCTCTGCTGCGGCTCCCTGTCCAAGACCTATTCCATCACGGGATGGCGCCTGGGATATATCTTTGCGCCGCCGGCCATTACTGAAGCCATCAAGAAGCTCCACGTCTATCTGACCATCAGTGCCCCCAGTCCGCTGCAGGAAGCGGCTGTCACAGGCCTGCGTTTCGGGCCGGAATATTACCAGGGCCTGCGGGCCATGTATACGCGCAAGCGGGATTTCGTCATGAAGCGCCTTGATGACATCGGTATCGGCCATAATGTACCGCAGGGGGCTTTCTATATGCTCGTCGATATCGGCGGCTATGGTTATGATGACGATGAAGCGTTCTGCCGGGACCTGGCAGAAAAAGTCGGCGTCGCACTGGTACCGGCTTCGACGTTCTTCATCGAACCGGTCCATCACCTGGCACGGCTGCAGTTCGCCGTCCGCGATGACACGCTGAAAACGGCGATGGAACGATTGGAACGTATTTCTGTATTGAAACGATAAGTTGCCTATGGCAACCAGAGGAGGGGATTTTGATGAAAAAATGGCAGATTCTCTTAGGAGCACTTTGTATCAGCTTATCCAGCTTGACGGCTTTAGCCGCCGATGAGCCCGCCAAGGCGGAGCCGGCCGCTGCCGTCGTCCTGACGGACCCGACGGTCAATGTCAAGAACCTGGATGATTTTTATATCCTGAAAGGGAGTACCTATGATAAAGTGACGGGGCTTTTGAAAAATCTGCCGTCCCAGACGACAGGCCTGGTTGGCAGTTATTATTTCCGCGTCGACAAGAATGTCGTCGGCGATTACTTTTATCATGTCAAGGCCTATGATACGGCATCCCACGTCCTCATGGGCAATTATTTCGTCGCCAAAGATGAAAGCTGCGCCTGGAAACTGCAGGCCGGCGATGATGCGGCCCTGATTTATGGCAATACGGAAAAGCTCATGGATAAGGTCGAAGTCGTCGTCTATCCGAAGAAGATCCCCCTCGGCAGTTACGGCATCATCCGCGTCCATGTACCGGGGATGGTCCCCTATGACGTCAAGGCGACGAGTTTGAATACGAAAGTCGCCGATATTACGGATAAAATGAATATTCATCCCATGCAAGCCGGCAAGACCGACCTAGTCATCGACATCAAAATCGGCGATACCGTGCGCACCGTGACCAAGTCGATCACGGTGGTCGATGAAGCCGACCGTCATACGAGTGAACCGTCCCATAGCGGGCCCAATGTCGGCGTCGGCATCGGCATCGGCTGGGGCGGCGGCTGGCACCACCACGGCGGTGGTATCGGCATTGGCGTAGGCCCCTGGTGGTAACCATTTAAAAGGAGTGTGTATCTATTGTGGAGTTTTCCCTAGGAAAACAATTTCTCGTCATCATTTTGCTGATTTTTGGCAATGGCATCTTTTCCCTTTTGGAAATGGCCATCGTCAGCTGTCATCAGTCCCGGCTGGAAGCCCTGGCCGATGAAGGCAGCAAGTCGGCAGTTATTGTCCTGAAACTTCGTGAAAATCCGAATAAGATGTTTTCCATGGTCCAGTTCGGCATCACCCTGGTCAGCCTGCTCACCGGTGTCTACGGCGGTACGGAAATGGCCGGTCCCTTGTCGAAATACGTCGCCAAGATACCGGGACTGGAGCCCTACGCCTACACCATCAGTCTGACGGGTATCGTCGCCTTCATTACCTACTTGACGATCATCCTCGGCGAAATCGTGCCTAAGCGCATTGCCATCGACAAACCGGAAAAAATCGCCTGCCTCCTGGCCCGGCCGATGCTCTATTTCTCCGTCCTCTGTACGCCTGTCGTGTGGGTGTTGTCCTGGTCGACGGCCGTCGTCACCAAGATCATGGGCGTCAATAAGCCGGAAGTCCTGCCCGTCACGGAAGATGAAATCAAGCTGCTCCTGGAACAGGGCGTCGAACTCGGAGCTTTTGAAAAAGAAGAACCGGAACTGGTCGACCGCGTCTTCCGCCTGGCCGATATGGATGTCGGCGACATCATGACCAACCGGACCCAGGTCGATTGGATCGATGTCGAAGACCCGGAAGAAACGATGATGCAGGAATTGGTAGCCTTCAACCACAATACCCTGCCCGTCGGCCGGGGCTCGCTGGACGATTTCATCGGCATGATTTCTGTCAGTGAAATCTTCCAGAAATACTATGCCGCTGTCCGGCAGGACAAGACCGTTTCCCTGACGGCCATCGTCGAAGAAAGCATCCACAAGCCGATTTACATTCCCGAATCGATGGACATCATGAAGGTCGTCCACGTCTTCCGCGAACACAGCGTCCACGAAGTCGCCGTCCTCGACGAATACGGCAATTTCAGCGGCATCCTGACACTGCACGATATCCTGGAAGAACTGGTCGGTATCATGCCGGCCGGCGAAGAAGAGAAGAAGGAAGAAGCGAACCGCATCATTCAGCGCGGCCCTAATGAATGGCTCATGGAGGGCCTGCTGACTATCGAAGAGTTCAAGGATTTCTTCGATATCGAAGACGATTTGCCCGAAGAAGACGAAGATTTGTATAAGACCCTGGGCGGCCTCATCACCTATGGCGTCGGCCGTATCCCCAGGGAAACCGATACGTACGAGTGGGAAAATTTCACTTTTGAAGTCATGGATATGGATAACCTGCGGGTCGACAAGGTTTTGGTGACCCGCAAAGAAATACCGGATACCGATGAAAAATCGGAAAAAGGTGCCGATAAATGAACAGGTCTTTGAGAAAGGAAGTTTGTATAGAAATGGGAGAACGCCAGGCAATTTACCAGGTGTCTACGCTGCAGGCCCTGGCCCGCGGCAATTATTACGGCAGTACGGATATGGAAACGCTGCTGTCCCATGGCGACACGGGGCTGGGGACTTTCCATGCCGTAGCCGGTGAACTCATCGTCATCGATGGCCATGCCTATCGCGTCTTAGGTGATGGCTCGGCTGTGGAAGCGGCTAAGACCGATACGACACCTTTTGCGACGGTGACGTGGCTGCGGAAACAGGAACCGGTCGTGTTGAAGCATCAGCCTTCGATTGAAGCCTTGAAAGACATCATGACGGCCCATGTCCGACAGCTTGGCATCAATGATGTCTACATCGTCCGCATCGACGGCCATTTCCACAGCGTGTCGGCCCGGACCGAACTGGGACAACAGGAGCCGTATCTGCCCTTCGCCAAGGTCCTGGAAACGGATGAACGGCGCTTTACCTTTAAGGAAATCGATGGCAGTCTCATCGGTATCTATATCCCCGATTACCTAAGTGGCGTCAATACGTCGGGCTGGCACTCCCACTTCATTTCGGCAGACCGGAAAAAAGGCGGTCACGTCTTTGACCTGGACCTGGAAGAAGGGCGGGTCATCTTCAACAAGGCGGACCGCTTCATCCTCGATATGCCGCATAACAAGCAGTTTGAACGGGGCGACCTGACAGCTGCCTCGCAGGACGAAATCAAACAAATCGAACAGGGAAAATAGTTTGTAGTACGGAGTTTGTAGTTTGGAGAAGAGGGCTTTAAATTTAAAACCATCCGCTAACCCCTAGCCACTAGCTGCTAACCACTAAAAAAGACCTGTCGCGTTGCGACAGGTCTTTTTTACTCGCTCTTCGTAGAACGGAGAAATAGATTTTTCAGGACCTCGTGGGGGTCCTTTTTTTCTTTTATGATGGCGTGTACGGCTGCCGTAATGGGCAGTTCTACGCTGTATTGTTGGGATAAATCGAGGAGGGCCTCTGTCGTGCTGACGCCTTCAGCCAGTTTTTTGAAGGGCTTGCCTTCGATGAAGTCCTGGCCGAAGCGGCGGTTATTGCTGTGCAGGGAAAAGAGGGTCGCTTCATAGTCGCCGAGGTGGCTCAGGCCGTAGACGGTCATAGCCTGCCCACCCATGGCGGCGACTAAGACCGACAATTCGTGAGCGCCACGGGCCATGAGGGCCCCTTTCAGGCTGGTCAGATGAGCGCCGTCGAGCATCCCGGCAGCGATGCCCATGACGTTCTTGGCAGCCGCGCCGATTTCAATGCCCAAGAGGTCCTGTCCGTAATAGAAGCGGATGAGGGGACTCGTAAAGGTATCGACTAAGAAATGAGTCAGGTCCTCATCGGCCGAGGCGATGACCATGCAGTTCGGCATGCCGCTGATGAAATCCTGGACGTGGCCGGGACCGACCCAGACGGCCGTCCGCACCGACGGCCCCAGTTCTTCAGCCATGACTGTCGTCAATCGCTTGCCGCTTCCTTCCTCCAGGCCCTTCATGGCCAGGACGAAGGGCAGGGACGGGGCGAAGCCGGCTTCTTTCAGCTGATGGGTGAAGCTGCGGAGCTGCTGGGCACTGATGGAAATGATGCAGATATCCGCTGTATCCAGGGCTGCGGACAGATCCGACGTCAAGGTGACGGAAGCGGGCAGGCGCAGGTATTCATTCTGGCGGGTCTTTACGAGTTCCTGTAAGTGCTGCGAACCGGGACGGCCCCACAAGGTGACGTCGTGGCCGATATGGTCGGCGTACCAGGCGTGGAAACTGCCCCAGCGGCCGCAGCCTAAGACGGTAATCTTCATGGAATACCTCCTTTGGGCTTACAGTTTGGCAATGACGGCATCGCGGTATTCTTCAGTCGTAGCGCTGCCTCCCAGGTCCGGTGTGAGGTGCTGTTTTTCAGCCAGTACTTCGTCGACGGCCTTGCGGATCTTAGCGGCGATGGACGTTTCTCCGATGTATTCCAGGAGCATGCAGGCCGACCACAAGAGGGCCGTCGGATTGGCAATGTGTTTGCCGGCAATATCCGGGGCACTGCCGTGGACGGCTTCGAACATGGCGTAGTCGTCGCCGACATTCATGGAAGGCAGCAGGCCCAGGCCGCCGATGAGGCCGCTGGTCAGATCGGACAGGATGTCACCATAGAGGTTCGGTGTGACGATGATGTCGAACTGTTCCGGCCGCATGACCATCTGCATGCATGTGTTATCGACGATTTTGTCATCGCTTTCAATCTGCGGGTAATCTTTGGCGATGGTGTGGAAGATGTCGAGGAACAAGCCGTCACTCATCTTGAGGATGTTGGCCTTATGGACGCAGGTGACTTTTTTGCGGTTATGGGCTACGGCGTAGTCGAAGGCGGCGCGGATGATGCGTTCACTGGCCTTGCGGGTGATGAGCTTGATGGCGTGGACCGTATCTTCGTTCATCTTGTATTCGACGCCGATATATAAATCCTCTGTATTTTCCCGAAAGGTGACGATGTCGACGTTGGGGAACGGCGTCTTGACGGCCGTATTCGATTTGGCCGGGCGGATATTGGCGTAGAGGTCATATTTATTGCGCAGCGTGACGTTGAGCGAGCGGAACCCCTTGCCAATGGGTGTGGTGATCGGCGATTTCAGCAGGATATGGGTCTTTTCAAAAGAAGCGAAAGCGTCGTCCGGGATGAGGGCGCCGTGGCGTTCATATTCGGCAGCGCCGACGTTGAAACATTCATAGGAAAGGGGCGCCTTAGCGGCGTCGAGGATCTGCAGGACGGCGTCGGTGATTTCCGGGCCGATGCCATCGCCTTTGAATACAGTGATTGTCTTCATGATTATCTATCCTTTCTGGGAATATAATCCATCAAGTCGCCGACGTATTTCGCTGCCGGACGGACGATGCGGTTGTCGTAGAGTTTGTGTTCAATGTTGTGGGCCAGCCAGCCGACCATACGGCTGATGACGAAGAGCGGCGTGTAGAGGTCGCGCGGGATGCCCAGCATGTTATAGGCGAAGCCGCTGTAGTAGTCGACGTTGCTGCACATGTTGACGCCCTTTTCTTCTTTTAACGTCTTCATAGCCAGTTTTTCAAAGCGGTTGTAGAAGCGGAAGACGTCGGTCATGCCCTTTTCCTTGGCCAGGATGCCGCAGTAATGGCGCATGATTTCGGCGCGCGGGTCCGATAAGGTGTAGACGGCGTGGCCGAAACCATAAACCAGGCCATCATGGCTGCCTTTGAATTTCTTGTTGAGAATCTGGTGGATGACGTCGACGATCTGTTCATCCGTAGCCTTGATACCGATGGCATCGATGACCTGTTCCATCATCATGGAAACGCGGATATTGGCACCGCCGTGGCGCGGGCCTTTGAGGGCGCCGACCGAGCTGGCCATGCTGGAATAGATGTCCGTATCCGTCGACGAGACGACGATATTGGTGAACGTCGAGTTCGTGCCGCCGCCGTGGTCGGCGTGGAGGAACAAGAGGAGATCCAGGAGCTGGGCTTCTTTCGGCGTGAACTTGCTGTCCGGCCGCAGCATGGACAGGATATTCTCTGCCGTCGAATAGTCCTTGCGGGGATAGTGGATGACCAGGCTCTTGCGGTTGTAATAATGGACCTTGGACATATAGGCATAGACGGCGATGGACGGCAGCTTGCTCATGATATTCAAGCCCTTGCGCAGGGTCTGATAGACGTCGGTATTGTCCGGATCGGGGTCGTAATTATAGAGCGTCAGCAGGGCGTGCTGCAATTTATTCATCAGGTTCTTGCCGGGCAGACGCAGGAGGTTCATTTCCAAAAAATCATCGGGCAGATCATAGCCGTTTTGTAAGACCTTGCAGAAGGCATTCAATTCATCTTCTGTCGGCAAGTAGCCGAAGAGGAGGAGAAAGCTGGCTTCTTCATATAAGTAACCTTGATAGTTTTCGACTTTGGCCAGCTCGCGAATGTCGATGCCGCGATAGTACAAGACGCCGTCGCAATCGACTTTCTGGCCTTTTTCATCACGCTGATAGCCGACGACATCGGCAATGCGGGTCAGGCCGACGAGGACGCCGGTGTGATCTTCATTGCGCAGGCCGCGCTTTACGCCGTACTTGGAGAACCATTCGCGGGGAATCTGTGTGTAGTTCTGTGACTTGCCGTAAAACTGGGCTAAGTAAATATTTTTGTCCAAGATGATTCCTCTCTTTCCTGCAAGTATGAATATGGGAGAATAACTTATAAAGTATCGGTTATCCGCGAATATTCATAAATTTTATTTTGGGAATAATTTCTAGTATATTCCTGCAAAGTATAAGTTATTATAGCATAATTATGGAGAAAGTAAAATGAAAATCGCGTAAAGTGTAAAACGTTTTAAGGGTAGCCATGGCTGTTTTAATTATGATATAATATTTATTGAAATGCTTAAAATTTTATATTGTGAAAATGAATTACGATATTTTCACAATGAGAAAAGCCATCGCCCAGGCGGTGACAAAGGAGGGCTTGGAATGATTCAGTTATATGATGGAGGCGCATATCTCGTCAACGGTACGGACATCGTGCCGGAAAAGGATGCGGCCAAACTCAGACAGCTCACAGGAAAGACCGTTTCCAAAGAAGAAGGGCGGAAAGGGACCATCGCCTATTCTATCTTAAAAAATCATAATACGTCGGGCTCCATGGAACACTTGAAGATCAAGTTCGATGCCATGGCTTCCCATGACATTACGTTTGTCGGCATCATCCAGACGGCTAAGGCATCGGGAATGGAAAAATTTCCCCTTCCCTACGTGCTGACGAATTGTCATAATTCGCTCTGCGCCGTCGGTGGCACCATCAATGAAGATGACCACGTCTTCGGCCTGTCGGCAGCCAAGAAATACGGCGGCATCTTTGTCCCGCCCCACGTCGCCGTCATCCATCAGTACATGCGTGAAAAAATGGCCGGCTGCGGCCGCATGATCATCGGTTCCGACAGCCATACCCGTTATGGTGCCTTAGGGACCATGGCCGTCGGCGAAGGCGGCGGCGAACTGGTCAAGCAGCTCTTGTGCGATACCTATGACATCGCTTATCCCGGCGTCGTCGGCGTCTACCTGACGGGCAAGCCGAACCCTGCCGTCGGCCCGCATGACATTGCCATCGCCATCGTCGGTGCCGTCTTCAAGAACGGCTATGTCAAGAACAAGGTCATGGAATTCGTCGGCCCCGGCGTCGCTTCCATGACGACGGACTACCGCAACAGCGTCGACGTCATGACCACGGAAACGACCTGTCTCTCGTCCGTATGGCGGACCGACGATGATACCAAGGCGTATCTGACCCAGCATGGCCGCGGCGACGCTTATAAGGAATTGAATCCGGCAGACGTTGCCTATTACGACGGCATGATTTACATCGACCTGAGCACCATCAAGCCGATGATCGCCATGCCCATGCATCCCAGCAACGCCTTTACCATTGATGAACTCAATGCCAACCTGGAAGATATCCTCCACGAAACGGAAGAAGCCATCAACAGCCGCATGAGCAACAAGGACTTGAAATACAGCCTGACCGATAAGATCAAGAACGGCAGGCTCCAGGTCCAGCAGGGCGTCATCGCCGGCTGTGCTGGCGGCAACTACAGCAACGTCATGGCCGCCGCCCATATCCTGAAACAGGCTTCCTGCGGCAATGGCAATTTCACCCTCGACGTCTATCCGTCGTCGCAGCCGGTCTACCTCGACCTGGTACGCAAAGGCGCCGTCGCATCGCTCCTGGAAGCCGGTGCCATCTTTAAGACGGCCTTCTGCGGCCCCTGCTTCGGCGCTGGCGATACGCCGGCTAACAATGCCTTCAGTATCCGTCATACGACGCGTAATTTCCCCAACCGTGAAGGATCGAAGCCGGGCAATGGCCAGTTTGCATCGGTCGCCCTCATGGATGCCCGCTCTATTGCCGCAACGGCTGCCAACGGCGGTGTCCTGACTTCGGCCGAAGGTTATATGGACGATTACGTCGAAACACCGTATGATTACGATGACCAGCCCTATGCAACCCGCGTCTATCAGGGCTTTGGCAAGGCCGACGAAGGCGCTTCCCTGGTCTATGGCCCGAACATCAAGGATTGGCCGGACATGGAACCCCTGGCTGATTCCATCCTGCTCAAGGTCTGCTCGAAGATCATGGACCCGGTCACGACGACAGACGAACTCATCCCGTCTGGTGAAACGTCGTCATACCGCTCCAATCCCCTGGGCCTGGCCGAATTCACCTTGTCCCGCCGCGATCCGGATTATGTAGGCCGGGCCAAAGCCGTCGATAAAGTGGAACGGGCCCGCCTGGCCGGCGACTGCCCGGCTGGCGTCGATCCGGCCCTGAAAGAAGTCTTCGCCGTCCTGCGCGCTCACTTTGGCGACGTTTCCATGAAAGAAGTCGAAATCGGCAGCATGATCTACTGCATCAAGCCCGGCGATGGCTCAGCCCGTGAACAGGCTGCCAGCTGCCAGCGCGTCCTCGGCGGCCTGGCCAACATCTGCCAGGAATACGCGACCAAGCGCTATCGCTCCAACGTCATCAACTGGGGCATGCTGCCCTTCCAGATGGAAGGCCAGCCTGATTTTGAAATCGGCGACTATATCTACATCCCGAACGTCAAGAAAGCTCTCGACGGCGACATGAAAGCCATCAAGGCCTATGTCGTCGGCAAGGACTTGCGTGAATTGTCGCTGTACATCGCTCCCATGACGGACGATGAAAAGAAAATCGTCAAAGCCGGCTGCCTCATCAATTACAACCGGAACCGCTGATTATTCGTCGAAGGCATCGGGGAAGGCACGGATACCCTCTTTGGGTGACGTGTGATAGCGGTTTTTCCAGGCCCGGTAAAATGTCGAATACGTCGTAAATCCGCAGTCATAGCAGATTTCCGTCAAAGCCCGCCCCTCCTGCATGAGGTGGCGGGCTTTTTGCAGCCGTTTGGTCGTAATGTAGCTGGCAGCGGTCATGCCCGTTTCGGCCTTGAAGAGATGCATGAGGTAGTCCGGGCTCATGAAAAAGGCGGCCGCCAGGCTGGGAATGGACAGGTCGCCGCCCAGGTTGTCTTCGATATAGGCCAGGATGCGGCGTATCTTCTCGTTCTGGTGGCCTTTCTTGACGACGCGGACCTTATCCTTCTGCAGGGCCCGGGTCAGGTGGATCATGAACTCCGTAAAGAGTGTTTCCTGTAAGAGCGGGCTTTCTGGCCCCGTATCGGACCAGGCCCGGCGCAGGCGGCACGATACATTGTACAAGCTGTCCGCTTCCTGGGGCTGGCGCAGGATGGGGGATTTCGGGGTGGTGAATATCTGTCCGGCCGGACAGCCACGGCGTTCATACCACTTGAGATAGGATGGGGAAATATAGGCGATGATGCGTTCGTAGACCTCATCGCCATAAATGACGGGGCGGTGGATCCGGCCGGCCGGGATGACGACGATGTCGAAGGGCTGCAGGTCATAGGCCGTCCCTTCGACGTCATACGATACATGGCCCCGGAAAAAGAGGGTGATCTTATCGAAGTCGTGGTAGTGATAGGGACAGGTCCACTGCCGTTTGTCCGATAGGTGGAATAGTTTGAGTTTTTCTGATAAATACCCGGTCTTTTGCGCCATAACTGTGTCACCTCTTACGATACCTTATAGCCGAATTTGCAATATAAAGAGCATTATTTACATATATTTGCCACTTTCCGCTATTGTATAATAACAATTGTAAGGATTCAAGTAAGCAAGGATATGAGCATAGATATTTTTTTCACGGAGGGTTCAACTATGAAATTCGTAAAAATGCATGGCTTAGGCAATGACTTCGTCTTTTTGGAAGATAAAAATGGCGCGGACAAGGATTTTTCCCAGCTGGCCGTCAAGATGTGCGCGCCTCATACGGGCATCGGTGCCGATGGTATCATCGTCATCGTACCGAGCGATAAAGCCGACGTCCGCATGCGTATCATCAATGCCGATGGCAGTGAAGCCGAAATGTGCGGCAACGGCATCCGCTGCTTTGCCAAATACGTCTACGACAACGGCATCATCGACAAGAAAGAATTTGCCGTTGAAACCCTGGCTGGCATCATGAAACCGAAAGTCACCGTTGGCGACGACGGCAAAGTCAGCCTGGTCACCATTAACATGGGCAAGCCCTTTACCGACCGCGCCCAGATTCCCATGGAAGGGCCGGCCGGTCCGGTCATCGATGAACCCATCGAAATCGACGGCAAGACCTATAACATCACCAGCCTGCTCATGGGCGTCCCCCATACCATGACCTATGTCAAAGACGTCGACGCCGTCGATCTCCACGAATTAGGCCCGAAATTTGAAACCTATAAGGCCTTCCCGCGCAAGACCAATATGAACTTCGTCCAGGTCATCGACGACCACACCATCAAAGTCCACACCTGGGAACGTGGTGCCGGCGCTACCCTGGCCTGCGGTACCGGCTCCTGTGCCTGCGCCGTCGGATCCTTCCTGAACGGCTTCACCGGCCGCAGCGTCGACGTCCAGCTCTACCTGGGCACGCTGCACATCGAATACAACGAACAAGACGGCAACGTCTACATGACCGGCCCGGCTGCCGTCACCTTCACCGGCGAATGGCTGGAAGCGTAGGGGCCGTTCGTAGGGACCGTCCCAAAGGGCGGCCCGCCTATGTAGGGGCGCCCACGTGGGGCGCCCGCCCGGAATGATGGTGATAATGTCATACATGCATTCGCCGGCCGCAGGCCGCAGTTCGTAGGGGCTCGCACGTGGAGAATCATCCCAATTCCATGACGGGTCGCCCACGTGGCGACCCCTACACTGTAAAATACTAACCCCTAGCCACTAACCCCTAGCCACCAACCCCTAAAAAGGGGCTGTCGCACGAAGGTTTTTGCCATCATGCGAGGCCCCTTCAACTTAAAAGTTTTTCGTTCGTAGTT
>NZ_JBHYRR010000034.1:0-32897 GCF_047974155.1 Megasphaera jansseni
TCCCATACGACAAACGATGAACGACCTACGATCAACGTAAAAAGAGGCTGTCTTAATGCGACAGCCTCTTTTTTTACAATATTTTACATTACATATATAAAGTCCTTACATCCCCTTGGTAGGATAAGACTGTATTCAGAATCAGGAACATCTCAGATTCGTTTATTTAAAGGAGAGGATTTTTTATGAAGTGGAAAAAGTTAGTTCTTGTCGCCTTAGCTGCTACCATGGCCATTGGGGCTGCCGGTTGCGGAAGTCAGCAGAAAGCTGATTCCGGGAAAGGCGCTGCTGTTTCCGGAAGCATTACCGGTTCCGGTTCTTCGGCTTTGCTGCCTTTGGTCAAAGATGCTGCCGAAAAATTCAAGGCCAACAATAAGGACGTTACGATCACCCTTAACGCTGGCGGTTCTGGCACGGGTCTGAAACAGGTTTCCGATGGTTCTGTCGATATGGGTAACTCCGACGTACCGGCTGAAACGAAACTGGACAAGGCCAAAGCGGACAAATTGGAAGACCACAAAGTCTGTGTCATGACAGTCGCTACGATCATTAATAAAGATGTCGGTGTCAAGAACTTGACCCGTCAGCAATTACAGGACGTATTCACGGCGAAAGTCACCAACTGGAAAGATGTCGGCGGCAAAGATATGCCTATCGTCCTGGTTACTCGCCCGAAGACGTCCGGTACGCGTGCCCTGTTCAAACAGTACGCAATCAACGGGGCTGAAGAAGCAGATAACAAATCCCTGGAAACGGATAACTCCGGTATCCTCATCCAGAGTGTCGCTCAGAACCCCGGCGCTATCGGCTATGTCGCTCTGCCGTATCTGCTCAATAACGACACGGTTGATTCCGTTTCTATCGATGGCGTAGCACCGACACTGGAAAATACCTATAACGGTACCTACAGCGTATGGGGTTATGAACACATCTATACCAGCAAAGAACCGAAAGCTGCTGTCAAAGCCTTCATCGAATATATCACAGGCGCTGATTACGGCAAACGCATCGAAGAACTCGGTTATGGCGTAAGCTCGAAGATGCAGACCAAAGAAGTTCACTAATTTACTGGAGGAACGATATGAATGCAATCGAAACGGTAGTCCAACGGGCTCACCGTAACGAGAAAGCAGCCAAAACGTTCATTACTATTTGCGGCATCGGTATGGCACTGGTGCCGCTTCTCATTGGCGCTTTTCTCTTCATCAAAGGTACAGATACATTTTTCACATTTGGCCACAGCGTGACGGAATTCCTTTTTTCCGGTCAGTGGAAGCCGAGTGATACGGCAGAAGGCGGCGGCCAGGTCGGCGCTGCTATGTTCCTGGCCGGTTCGCTGGTCACCTGTCTGCTGTCGCTGATCATTTCCCTGCCGTTCAGCCTGGCTTCGTCCATCTATATGACGGAAATCGCGACCCCCCAGCGGCGCCGCCTTATCCAGCCGGCTATTGAATTGTTCACGGGCATCCCGTCGGTTGTCTATGGCTTCGTCGGCATGACCGTCCTCATTCCGGCACTGCGCCATATTTTCCCCATGCCCTTTGGCTTTTCTGTTCTGGCCGCCGGCATCGTCCTGGCTATCATGATCTTTCCGACCATTACGACCATGGCTGCCGACGCCATGGCTGCCGTGCCCAAGTCGTGGCGTGAAGCGTCTTACGGTCTCGGTGCGACGCGCTGGGAAACGATTGCCCATGTCGTCCTGCCGGCCGCCAAGAGCGGTATCTTTACAGGTATCATCCTGGGCCTGGCCCGTGCCTTGGGCGAAGCCCTGGCTGTTGCCATGGTCATCGGCCAGATGAAAGTCTTCCCGACGTCCCTGTTCCTGCCGGCCAGTACGCTGACGACGGCTATTTCGGCCGATATGGGCGGCGCCATGGAAGGCGGCGAATACAACGCCGCTCTGTGGACGATGGCCCTGGTCCTGTTCCTGCTGTCGTTCCTGTTCATCTTTATCATTCATCAGATCAATGCCGCTTCCGAATTAAAAGGAGGACGGAGTTAATATGACAAGTATCGAAACGAAAAAAAAGAAAGATAAAATGATGACGGCCATTTTTACTGGCGGTGCCGCCTTTGCCGTCATCCTGCTCATCGCCTTTGTCCTCTACGTCGTCGTCAGCGGTGTCAGCGGCATGACGCCGCAGCTCCTGTCCTTCAGCCCGACGGGGCTGGGGAACATGTTCTTCAATACGATCTACCTCGTCGTCCTGGCCTTAGTCGCCAGTACCATTACGGGGATCCCGGCCGGTATCTTCCTGGCCGAATACGCCAAGAAAGGGCGCATTACCCATTGGGTCCGCATGGCCGTCGAAACACTGGCCTCCCTGCCGTCTATCGTCGTCGGCTTGTTCGGTTACCTGGTCTTCATCGTCATGACCGGTTCCCAGTGGAACCTCATGGCCGGCGCCCTGGCCGTATCCATCCTGACTTTGCCTTTGGTTACGTCCGTTACCGAAGATGCCCTGCGCAACTTGCCGCCGAGCTACCGCAACGGCAGTCTGGGCCTGGGTGCCTCTCATTGGCAGACTATCTGGCACGTCCTCTTGCCGGCCTGCTTCCCGCGCATCATGACCGGCCTTATCCTGGCCGCCGGCCGTGGCTTCGGTGAAGCCGCTGCCCTGATGTTCACGGCCGGTATGTCGACAGACATCGACTGGACGAACTGGGATATTACGGCTACGTCGTGCCCGCTCAACCCCTTCCGTCCCGGCGAAACACTGGCCCTCCACATCTGGGCCCTGCGTACGGAAGCCCTTCATGCAGACGCTGCCCAGCAGGCTGCTGCGTCGTCGGCCATCCTGATGATCATGGTCCTCGTCTTCAGCCTGGCCGCACGCTATTTCAGCTATCGAATTGACAAGAAAATGGGAGGAAATAAATAATGGCAGAAATGACTACGACGCTGACCGGCTTTGCCGCAGCGACGATTGAAAAGAAACGGGCTGCAGAAGCCGTGCAGGAAAGTTCGCAGGCTGCTGCCGGTACAGCGGAATATACCTTCGATGTCAGCCACATGGACCTCTTCTATAATGAGTTCCAGGCGCTGAAAGACATCAACATGAAAATCAAGAAGAATGAAATCACGGCTCTCATCGGCCCGTCTGGCTGCGGCAAGTCGACGTTCCTCAAGACACTGAACCGCATGAATGACTGGGTCGAAGGCTGCCGGGTCACTGGCGATATCCGCTTTGAAGGCAAGGATATCTTCAAGGAAGTCGACCCCCTGGCCCTGCGTTACCGTGTCGGCATGGTCTTCCAGCAGCCGACGCCGTTCCCGAAGAGCATCTATGAAAATATTGCCTATGGTCCGCGCATCCAGGGCATCAAGGATAAGAAAAAGCTCGACGCCATCGTCGAAAAGAGCCTGCGCCAGGCTGCCTGCTGGGATGAAATGAAGGACCGCCTCAGTAAGAGCGCCCTCGGCCTCTCCGGCGGCCAGCAGCAGCGTCTCTGCATTGCCCGTACCCTGGCAGCGGATCCGTCGGTCATCCTCATGGACGAACCGACATCGGCACTGGACCCGATTTCGACGCAGAAAATCGAAGACCTGGCCTTGGAATTGAAGGAAAAATATACTATCGTCATCGTCACACACAGCATGCAGCAGGCCCGCCGCATTTCCGACAAGACGGCATTTTTCCTCTTAGGCGAACTCATTGAATACAATAACACCCTGGATATGTTCACCAATCCGTCCAATCCCAAGACGGAAGAATACATTACCGGCCGTTTCGGTTAAGAGGAGGAAAGGCACTTATGCTGGAAATTTACGAAAAATCCGTAACAGAATTGAAAAATGATATGATCAACCTGGGCATGAAGGTCGAACAGGCCGTCGACAATGCCTGGAAAGCGCTGGAAAACAAAGATGTCGAACTGGCTCAGCGCATTTACGATGGCGACGACGTCATCGATGATTTGGTCAAGAACTGTATGAAGAAGGACTTGACCATCAGTATGATGCAGGGTCCCGTAGCGGCTGACTATCGGAGCTTGATGGCGACGTTGAAAATCCTCTCCGACTTAGAACGGATTGCCGATCACTGCGCCGACATCAGCCACTACGTCATCCATTTGGAACAGACCCATCACAACGTACCCTTGCCGCAGGGCATTAAGGAAATGTACGGCGTCATGTCCTCCATGGTCAGTGATGTCATCGACTTCTACAAAGAACGGGGCACATCGAGTCAGGCCAGCCTCATGCGCGATAAAGACGATATCGTCGACCAGGCTTTCAATAACCTTATGGAAACCTTGGCTGCTGAAATGGCGGCTCATCCGGAAAACTCCAAGGATTACATCGACCTGGTCCTGGTCATCAAATACATCGAACGCATGGCCGACCACGCCAACAATATCGCCGAATGGCTCATCTACCGCGATACTAACGAAATCCGTATTTAGTAATTTGTAGGGGCGCCCACGTAGGGCGCCCGCTTTCGTATATGTGGGAATTTCGTACAGTGCCAGATTCGTGATTCGTAGCTCGTCGGGGCCGCTGCATGATGGTTTATGCTATCATGCGGCGGCCCCTTTTTTTCTTGCAACAAATTTGATATACTAACACCTATGGGATAGTCCGATGTATTCGGTTTTCCTCGCGAAAGCGGGGTGATCAGCATGAGTGTATACGAATCATTGTCACTGATGATTGCGTTCGCAACTCTGGTAGTGCTGATTATTTCAGCAACCAAGCGATAAGCTTGTAGCATGAAAAAAACCGCGTACTTGCGGTACACGGCCTTCTTCACATATCAAATTCATCGAGGAGAGCCGATGCACCACCATCGGGCTATCTCTGTTTTTATTTTACCATGTCACGGTAATAAATCAAGTATAGATGCAGTCTCAATATTCCGGAGGCATGTTCTTTTTCGTATGCGGCATGGAGAGGGCATCGCCGGGATACTGGTGGTACTTGACGGGCGATGTTGTAAAGCCGCGGCCTACGACTTCTGAGGCATCGCTGATGATCATGAAGGCCTGCGGGTCGAGCTTGTTGACGATTTCCTTGACCTTGGCTACTTCCGTCAGTTTGATGACGGCATAGATGACCCGTTTATCCTGCATGGTATAGGCGCCCTGGCCGTGCAGGTAGGTAGCGCCGTGGCCGACGTAGCGCATGAGGACCTGGGCGATAGGCGTGGCCCGGTTGGAGATGATGATGACGCTTTTTCGCTGTTTCAGGCCGATGACGACTTTGTTGGTGATGAAAGCGGCGATGTAGATAGCGACGAAGGTCAGGACGGCCCGTTCCAGCGAGAAGAGCCAGGCGGCTGCCAGGAGGATGACCAGATTGAGGATCATCGTGACCGTACCCATTTCCAGGGAGTAATATTTCTTGACGATGGCACCGATGACGTCCAGGCCGCCGCTGTTGCCGTTGTATTTGTAGATGATGCCGAAGCCGATGCCCGACAGGATACCGCCGGTGATGGATGACAGCATAGCGTCGTGCATGATTTCCCACGTCGACAGGAAGGACGTCGCGTCGACCAGGACGGAGAGCATGATTGTACCGACGATGCTCAAGACCGTATAGCTGCGGCCCATGAATTTATAGCAGGCGATCATAATCGGGATGTTGAGGATGAAGATACCGATACCGACGGGCAGGCCGGTCAGGAAGTAGAACATGATAGCTACCCCGCTAAGGCCGCTGCTCAATAAGTGGAAGGGAATGAAGAAGGCGTTCATGCCGATGGCGACGACCAGGCTGCCGACAAAGGACGCCAGGTAGGGGACGGCTAATTCCCAAAGGCTGGGTGAAGTCAGGGTTTTCATAATTTTTTTCCTCCGTGTTGAATGAAGAATTGTAAAGTAAAGGAAAAAACGGTATAATCATTATAGTATAATGATGAAAGTGTGCATTCAGAGAGGATGCGCAAAGGGCGCTGTTCTCTGCTGTCGTCTCATTATAACATAGGAAAAATTTTAATCAATAAGACAATGCACATTTTATGCACGGAGTGAAAGTATGATGAATATAGTAGAAAAAGGATATGGGAAAATTAATCTGGCCCTGGCGATAACTGGCCGTCGTGCCGATGGTTATCACAATATTGATACTATCTTCCAATCGATAGGCCTTTGCGATACCGTGACCGTAAGCGAAGCCGATGCATTCGAGCTCACTTGTTCGCAGCCGTCCCTGGCCTGTGATGAAACGAATCTGGCCTATAAGGCCTGGAAGGCACTTTGTCCGTATAAAAAAGACAATCCCTCAGTGGCTATCCACATAGAAAAGCATATCCCCATTGCCGCCGGCCTGGCCGGCGGCAGTACCGATTGTGCCGCTGTCCTGCGCGGTCTCAACCGCCTCTGGGGACTGGAGCTGCCGGAAAGGGAACTCTGCCGCATCGGTGCCGGCCTTGGCGCCGACGTGCCATTTTGCATCTGTGGCGGCACCATGCGCGGTACCGGTATCGGTGAGGAATTGAAGCGGCTGCCATCGCTGCCGGCATGGCCGGTGGTCATCGTCCATCCCCGCGTACCCGTACAGACCCGGCAGGCCTATGCTCTGTTCGACAGCCGGAGCCAGACGGCGCCCGTCGCCGTCGATGCCGTCGAGCAGGCCGTCCGGGCCGGAGATTTCCAGGGACTGACAGCGACCATGGGGAATACCTTTGAGGAACTGGTCATTCCTGACGTGCCGCAAGTCGCCGATTGTCAGCAGCGCCTGATTTCACTGGGGCTGCGGCCGCTCATGGCCGGCAGCGGGCCGACGGTATTCGCCCTGATCCCGCCCGGACAGGAAGACGCCGTCCGCAGTGAGGCTGCGTCGTGGTGTGATGTCGACGTGTATATGACGGCCATAGTGAAACGAGTGGAAGGTGAGCGATAGAACGATGAAAACCACGAAAAGACAACATGCATTAGAACCGATTAAATTAGATGCTTATAAGCCGCTGCGCGAAGTCGTCAGCGAAACCCTGCGCCAGGCCATCAAGGACGGCGTACTCAAACCGGGGGAACGGCTCATGGAAATCCAGCTGGCCGATGAACTCGGCGTCAGCCGTACACCGATCCGCGAAGCTATCCGCAAATTGGAACTGGAAGGCTTCGTCGTCATGGTTCCCCGGCGCGGGACGTACGTCGCCGATATTTCCCTGAAGGATATCGCCCAGGTCTTCGAAATCCGCAGCGCCCTGGAAGAACTGGCAGCCGGACTGGCAGCCGAACGGATTACGCCGGACGAACTGGAATACTTGGAACGGATCCTCGTCGAAATCAACGAATATATCGATAACGACGAGTTCGACAAGATTGTCGATGCCGACGTCCGTTTCCATGACGTCCTTTATCATGCCAGCCGGAACCAGCGCCTCGTCGATATACTCAATAATCTGCGCGAACAGATGTTGCGTTTCCGTTCCATTTCCATGCATTATCCCGGCCGCCTGGCAGCGACGTGGGAAGAACATCGGCAGATGGTGGAAAACATTGCCGACCACAACAGTGCCATGGCCCGTAAAGTCGCCAAGAAGCATATGGAAAATTCCGAACGGACCCTGCTCAAGGGTATCAGCAAAGACGAAGAGTCGGCCCGGCGCGTTCATGAATTGTTTCCTCACGAAGGAGAATAAGGAAAGGAAGCGACCATCGGATGGGACATTTTCTCTTGAACCATTTCCGCCATGTCCACGAGAAGTCGGAACATATGGATGACTTTGAAAACTTTTTGTATATCCTGACCTACATCTTGTTCGTCTGTCTGTTTATCCGCTCCCTGGTCGCCTTGTACATGGGACGCTGGAACTTGTTCTAAAACTATATTTATAGTAAAGAGGGGTATGTTATGATGAAGACTTTTTCTCTTCCCTTTGGGAAGGGCACACAGACCGTTTCGCTCGATGAAGCACACGTATTATATGACCTGCACGGCAACCCCGTCGATGCCGTAGCCGATGAACAGGCCGCCATCCGCGAGGCCCTGCGTCATCCTATCGGCAGTGCACCGCTGAAAGACGTCGTCCAGGCTGGCGATACGGTGGCTATCATCGTTAGTGACATTACCCGCCTGGTCCACACGGCGCAGATGCTGCCGGTCATCGTCGATGAATTGAATCAGGCCGGTGTCAAAGATGAACAGATCACTGTCGTCACGGCTCAGGGGACACACCGGGCCCATACGCCGGAAGAAGATGTCATCGTCTGTGGCCAGGACATGGTCCGGCGCGTCAAGATCGTCAGCCATGACTGCCGCGATGCGTCGCAGCTGACCCAAATCGGGACGACGACGTATGGCAATGACGTCTATCTCAACTCGCACGTCGTCCAGGCTGATAAAGTCATCGTGACCGGTGCCGTATCGTTCCATCCCATGGCCGGTTTTGGCGGCGGCCGCAAAGCCATCCTGCCCGGCGTGGCCAGCTATGAAACGATCATGCGCAATCACGCTATGGCTTTGACCGATACCTTTGGCGGCGGCTGCAATCCCAAATGCGAAACGAGTCTCTTGGAAGACAATCCCCTCCATGACGATATGAAACAGGCTGCCGCTCTGCTCAATCCCTGTTTTTTGGTCAACACCGTCTTTTCGGCTGATGGCGACCTCTATGAAGTCGTCGGCGGCCATTGGTACGATGCCTGGAAAAAAGGATGTGACGACTTGCTGCACATCGCCAGCGTTCCTATCCGGGAACTGGCCGACATCACCATCGCCTCGGCCGGGGGCTATCCCAAGGACATGAACCTTTACCAGAGCATGAAGGCGCCGATGAATGCCGTCTTTGCCACCAAGCCGGGCGGCACGATGATCCTGACCCTGGACTGCCCGGACATCAAAGAACCGGCCATCTTTACGGACTGGTTCTTCCGCAGCGATATGGAAGCCTTTGAACGGGATCTGCGGGCAGATTTTTCCATTCCCGCCTTCGTCGCCTTTAAGTCTCACTGCATTTTCCGCTCCATGAAGTCGGTCTATGTCGTCACGCGGCCGGAAAACTTCGACATCATCCGCCACAGCGGACTCATCCCGGCAGCGACCTTGGAAGAAGCCTGGAAAAAGGCCCAGGCCGATTTGCCTGAAGACTACAAAGTCACCATCATGGGCCACGCCGCCGCCACCTTCCCCGTTCGGAAGTAGGGGACGTCCCGCTAAGGCGCCCCTACGGAAAAACGGGACTGTCGCCCGAAGGCTTCTACCATCATGCAAGGTCCCTTTTACTTTATAGTTTGTAGCACGGAGTTTGTAGTTTTCAGAAGAGACCTTTAAATTTAAAACCATTCGCTAACAACTAACTGCTAGCCACTAACCACTTAAAAGGGCTTGTCGCACATGCGACAGCCCTTTTTATGCCCTACGGTTATACGTTTTACCATATTTATTACTTTTGTGCATATATTAAAATGACTAAACTGTATATCTTTTTTTTACAATTTCCAAGACAAATGGCGCTTTGTGTACTATAATATTCATAATTCACGAGAAATAGTTGCAATAGGTGAAATGATAGTTCCATTTTTCATTAAAAAGTAAAGGGGTTCTTACAATGAAAGAATACAATCCGGTTACTGCTGAAGTCATCGACGCGCTGAAAGCGGTCGTCGGTGATAAATATGTGAAAACGGATGCCGATGTCCTGGACATCTATAAATCCGACGAAAGCCTGGCACCGTCGTTCTGGAAGACGCCGGAAGTCGTCGTCCTGCCGGCTAATACACAGGAAGTTTCGGAAATCATGAAGATTGCTAACCGCTTCGACGTCCCGGTCACGCCGCGCAGTGCCGGTACCAGCGTCAGCTGCGGCGCTGTCCCTGCTTATAAGGGCATCGTCCTGCTCATGGAACGGATGAACCACATCATCGAATTGAATGAAGATGGCATGTATATGACCGTCGAAGCCGGTGTCCGCACCATCGACATCCAGAATGCAGCCCGTGAAAAGGGTCTGCTCTATGCCGGTGACCCCTGCAGTTCTGACAGCTGCCTCATCGGCGGCAACTTGGCTACTAATGCCGGTGGCAACAAAGCCGTCCGCTATGGCACGACGCGTCATCAGGTCTATTCCATCGAAGCCGTCTTGCCGACAGGCAAAATCGTCAACCTCGGTGCGACCTTGAAGAAATGCTCGACCGGTTTCTGCCTGGACCAGCTCATCATCGGTTCCGAAGGGACCTTGGGCATCATCACTAAGGCGACGCTGAAACTCGTCCCCTTGCCGCCGTATAAACTCGACGTCCTGGCCGTCTTCACGGACCTGGCTAAAGCGACGGCACTGGTACCGAAATTGATTAAAGCCGGCCTCAATCCGACATCGGTCGAATTCATGGATAACAACTTCGTCCGTAGTGCCAGCGATTACAGCGACTTGAAGCTGCCTCACTACGAAGACGGCTGTTACGACATCATTTCCATCGAAACTTTCAACGAAGACGAACTGGACGACAAGATGGAAAAATTGGCTGCTGTCTGTGAAGAATGTGGGGCTACGGACATCGTCGAAGCCGACGACCGCGTCTGGAAAGTTCGCCGCAACTGCCTGGAAAGCACGCGTGTCTTCTCCAAAGTTGCTACGTCGGAAGACCTGGTCGTCCCGGTCACGAAAATCGCTGATTGCATCCAGACCCTGGTTAAGGAAAGCAAGAACTACGACTTCCGCGTCTTCTGCCTGGCTCATGCCGGTGATGGCAACCTCCATTTCCAGATCCTCAAATGCGATATGAGCGATGAAGACTGGGAAAAACAGCTGAAAGAATTCCGGGCCAAAGCGTATAAATACGTCTACGGCTTAGGCGGCCGCCTGTCCGGTGAACACGGCATCGGCTTGAAACGACTGAAATACATGGAAGAATATACGGATCCGGCCGAATTGGACCTCATGAAGACCATCAAACGCGCCGTCGACCCGAAATGGATCCTCAACCCAGGGAAAGTCATCGAAGAAAACTAAATAGTTTAAGTTGTAGGGGCGCCCACGTGGGGCGCCCGTTTACGTTATCATGTGATAGTCCCTTTCTCTTTTAGGTCTGAAGTTTGACGAAAGGCTCCCCTGATAGGGGAGCTGGCCGCCGAAGGCGGTCTGAGAGGTTGACTTAAACGTATTACTTTAAACTATAAAGAAGTGGCTTAAAATTATAAATTAGATATTGGACAATGGTGGCCTTTTTATGTTATACTAGTAGTATGCAAAACGATAATTAGTATCAAAATATAAAAAGGAGATGTTATGATGAACGCCATTGTTGTGTATTCTTCTCAGACCGGACGTATTGAACAAATTGCACATGCCATCGTCGCAGGCCTTCCGCAGGGGACGCCCTGCGTCAGTGTTGACGACATGCCTGATGACTTTTCATCGTATGACTGCGTCTTTGCCGGCTTTTGGATCGACGAGAACCAGGCGGATCCGAAGGGACAGGAAGCGTTGAAAAAAATCGGCAACGACCACGTAGCCGTCTTTGCCACGCTCTACGATGACCCCTATTCGGACCAGGCCTCCAAGCACCTGCGCAGTGCCGTAGAGCTCCTCAAACCTGGCAGCGGCGTCATCGGGACGTACGTCGCCTGGACCGACAAGGACAAGTATATGCATAGGCCGGAAGAAGGGGAAGACCTGCACCTGGACAGGGCCAAAGCCTTTGCCCAGGATACGCTGAGCCGTCTCAAAGGCCAGTAAGCCGCAGAAAAGGGGCTGTCGCATTAAGACAGCCTCTTTTTACGTTGATCGTAGGTCGTTCATCGTTTGTCGTATGGGATTAAAAATATCAATCCATCGCGATGAACGATGAACTACGAACGAAAAACTTTTAAGTTGAAGGGGCCTCGCATGATGGCAAAAACCTTCGTGCGACAAGCCCTTTTTATGCTGTAGGGGACGCCCAGAGGGCGTCCCGCCTAATAGCTGCTACTTTCGTTCGATAATCTCTTTTTTATAAGCTTCTGTGCCTTGTTCCGGGCTGATATATCCTTGTTCTGCCATCAAGGTCAGGACGGTCTTCTGCCGGGCCTTGGCAGCGTCGTAATTTTTCAGGGGATTGTAGTAGGTCGGCGCCTGTACCAGGCCGGCCAGCATGGATGCCTGGGCCAGGTCCAGTTTTTCCGGCGTCGTCGTGAAGTACGTCCGGGCCGCGTCATCGATGCCCGTGGCATTGGCGCCGAAGTAGGCCGTATTCAGATAGATTTCCAGGATTTCATCTTTGCTGTAGTAGTGTTCCAGTAAGAAAGCCATGACGAATTCCTGGGCCTTGCGGGCCATGGTCCGGTCCTGGGAGAGGAAGACGTTCTTGACGACCTGTTGGCTGATGGTGCTGCCGCCTTCGACGGTCTCACCGGACTCGATATTGACCAGGACGGCCCGGATGATGCCGATGGGGTCGATGGCGCCGTGGTCGTAGAAGCGGCGGTCTTCCGTAGCGACGACGGCATGCTGCATGGGCTTGGAAATGGCGTTGATGGCCACGTAGACTGGGATTTTCTTGATCTTGTTGTCCATGGCTTCGCGGAAGTGCAGGTACGGGTAAACCCGGATTTCCAGCGGCCGCAGCGGTGCCGGCCAGCTTCCTTGCGGTTCCTTTTCTTCTTGGAGCTTGGCAGCCGTCTCGACGGCGGGCTTGGCAGTCTTCGGTGCGTCGAAGAGCAGGTTCCAGCCGGCACAGACGGCGAAGGCCAGGGCAAAGATGGCAATGTATTTGAGTTTCATTGAATTCCTCCTGCTAAACACTTCCATTATACTATACTTTGCAGGGCAAGGGAATTGACGGGCCTGTAAAAAAAAAGTTGTAAATTTTTTATGCAATATACTTGCATAATATTCCAGTTGGGTGTATACTATCAAACGTAGACAGAAACAAACACACATCAATCGCTTTGGTTCATCAGATAGAGGAGGAAATCATCATGAGTAACACGAAAAAAGATATTAAAAAAATTGTCCTGGCTTATTCCGGCGGCCTCGATACGTCGGTCATCATTCCCTGGCTGAAGGAAAACTATCCTGGCGCCGAAGTCATCGCTGCCTGCGCCGACGTTGGCCAGCCGGACGACTTTGAAGCCATTGAAAAGAAAGCCTATGCTTCGGGCGCTTCCAAAGTCTATGTCATGGACATCAAAAAAGAATTCATGGAACAGTACGTTTGGCCGACAGTCAAAGCCGGTGCTGTCTATGAAGGCAAATATCTCCTGGGCACGTCCTTCGCACGGCCCCTTATTTCCAAGAAACTCGTTGAAGTCGCTAAAAAAGAAGGCGCCGATGCCATCGCTCACGGTGCTACGGGCAAAGGCAATGACCAGGTCCGCTTTGAATTGACTGTCAAAGCTCTGGCTCCGGAAATGACCCTCATCGCTCCCTGGCGGATGTGGGACCTCAAATCCCGTGAAGACGAACTGAAATACGCCGAAGCCCATAACGTCCCCATCGACTATCAGTCCGAAGAAAATCCCTATCCGTACAGCATGGACTGGAACATCTGGCATTTGAGCCATGAAGGGGACGACCTGGAAAATCCGGCCAATGCTCCGAAAGACATGGTCTATATGGTCACCAAGACACCGGAACAGGCTCCGGACGCTCCGGAATACGTCAAGATCGACTTTGAACAGGGTGTCCCGGTTGCCGTCAACGGTCAGAAACTGGGCGCTGTCGAACTCATTACGGCCCTCAATGAAATCGGTGCCCGCAATGGTGTCGGCATCGTCGATATCGTCGAAAACCGGCTGGTCGGCATGAAGAGCCGTGGCATCTATGAAAACCCGGGCGGTGCCATCATCATGTATGCTCACAGAGAACTGGAATACCTCTGCCTCGACCGCGATACCTATCACTATAAAGAAAATGTAGCCAATAAATTTGCTGAACTCGTCTATGACGGCAAATGGTTCTCGCCGCTCCGCGAAGCCCTGTCGGCTTTCGTCGATGAAACGCAGAAGACCGTTACCGGCCAGGTTACATTGAAACTCTATAAGGGCAACATCATCAGCGCTGGCTCTACGTCGCCGTACTCCCTGTACAACGAAGAATTCGTCACCTTCGGCGAAGACGACGTATACGACCAGACCGATGCCGAAGGCTTCATCAACCTCTTCGGCCTGCCGCTCAAGATGCGGGCCCTCATGAAACAGCACGTAGAAAAACAGGGTAAATAAGGAGCGATTCGTATGAAGTTATGGGGCGGCCGTTTTACCAAGGCCACGGATAAAAGTGTAGAAGAATTCAATGCGTCCATCCAGTTCGATTGCCGCATGTATGCCGAAGATATTTGCGGCAGCATTGCCCATGCGACGATGCTGGCCAAACAGGGCATCATCTCTCAAGAAGATAAAGATGCCATCGTTAAGGGCTTGAAGGCTATTTTCCAGCAGATCGAAGACGGGAAATTCGATTTCTCCGTCGAGCTGGAAGACATCCACATGAACATCGAAAAACGGCTGACCGATGCCATCGGCGAAGCCGGCAAGCGCCTGCATACCGGCCGCAGCCGGAACGACCAGGTCGCCCTGGATACGCACATGTATGTCCGCCGCGAAATCGCTGCCGTCGCCAAGCTCCTGGTCAAGCTCCAGGAATCGCTGGTCCAGGCTGCCGAAAAGTACAGCGACGTCATCATGCCGGGCTATACCCATCTCCAGCGGGCCCAGCCGATCCTCTTCAGCCACCACCTCATGGCCTATTTCTCCATGCTGTCCCGTGACTTCATCCACTTGAAATATGCCTGGGACATGGCCGATATCATGCCCCTCGGCGCCGGTGCCCTGGCTGGCACGACGTATCCCCTCGACCAGCCTTTCGTTGCCAAGACCCTGCATTTCGGCAAGATTTATGACAACAGCCTCGATGCCGTCAGCGACCGGGACTACATCATCGCCTTCCTGGAATTCGCTGCCGTTCTGATGATGCACCTCAGCCGCTTGTCGGAAGAATTCATCCTCTGGTCCAGTTCGGAATTCAAGTTCATCGAACTCGACGATTCCCACTGCACGGGCTCGTCCATCATGCCCCAGAAGAAGAATCCCGACATCTGCGAACTCGTCCGCGGCAAGACGGGCCGCTTCTACGGGCACCTCATGGGTGTCCTGACCATGATGAAGGGGATTCCCATGGCTTATGACAAGGACATGCAGGAAGATAAAGAAGGCGTCTTCGATGCCATCGATAATTTGAAGTTCGCCCTGACCATCTATGCGGCTATGATCGACAAGATGACCGTCAATGGCAAACATATGCGGGAAGTGCTGGAAAGTGACTTTTCCAATGCCACGGATATGGCCGACTACCTGGCCAAGAAAGGCCTTCCTTTCCGGGAAGCCCATGCCGTCGTCGGCAAGGCCGTCCATTACTGCATCGAACAGGGCAAAGTATTACAGCAGTTATCGCTGCAGGAACTGCAGGCCATGAGCCCGCTCTTCGCGGAAGATATCCATCACTATCTGGATATCGAAACCTGCGTCAAGCAGCGTAACACTTATAACGGCACGTCGCCTCAGTCCGTAGCCCGCCAGTGTAAAACCGGCAAGGCTGCCATGGAGGGGGAACAGGTACAGATTGAAACCTGGAACGACGTCGTCGCCTCTGTCTATGAACTACTGAAGTAAAAAAGCGATTGAAGCAAAAGGGACTACGCACGAAGGCTTCGGCCATCATGCGTAGTCCCTTTTGCTTTATGGTTTGTAGCATGGAGTTTGCCACGAATTACGAGCCACGAACCACTAGGCCGTAGGCCGAAACCACGAACAACGCCCTTGTCATAGACCCTGTAAATAAGGTATAATAAAAAAGTATGAAAAAAATTATCTTACTCGTAACAGGAAAGGAGGGGCCTGCCTATGTCAATAGTAGCACAAACGACGCTGGCTCATGACGTTGCGTATAACGGCATTGGCCTGCATGCTGCGAATGAAGTTCATATGGTATTGCGCCCGGCTCCGGCTGATACAGGCATCGTCTTTATCCGGACGGATTTACCCGGCAGACCGTCTGTACAAGCCCATCTCACGAATGTAACCAATACAATGCGGGCGACGACGTTGGAAAAAGGGGAAGCCAAAGTCTTCACCGTAGAACATCTGCTGTCCGCCTTGAGCGGCATGGAAGTGGATAACTGCTTCGTCGAAATGGATTCGGTCGAACCGCCCGTCGCCGACGGAAGCAGCCTGACTTTTGTCAAGCTCATCGAAGAAGCGGGAATCCGTGACCTGGACGCGCCGCGCCGTCTGCTGACCGTCCAGAAACAGCATCTCGTCCAGGAAGACGATAAATTCATCGCTATCGTGCCCTATGATGGCTTCCGCATCACTTTCACTTCGATTAACCCGCACCCCATGCTGGGCGTACAGTTCCTCGATACGACGATCACCAAAGAATCGTATGTCCACGACATTTCCTTTGCCCGTACCATCGCTTTTACGGAAGAATTGGAAATGCTCAAGAAATTAGGCCTCGGCAAGGGGGGCACCATCGAAAACGTCGTCGTCTATGATAAGACGTCGTGCCTGTCCGTACCCCGTTGTGACGATGAACTGGTCCGGCATAAAGTCCTCGATATCATCGGCGACTTGTCCCTGCTCGGCCATCCCGTCCGGGGGCACATCATCGCCGTCAAATCGAGCCATAAACTGAACAATCTGCTGACTCACAAAATATTTGAAGAAATACAGTGATTTAAGGAGGAATTCTCATGACTTTGGAAGTAACTGATATTATGGAAATTTTGCCGCATCGCTATCCCATGCTGCTCGTAGACCGCATCATCGAACTGGAACCGATGAAGTATGCCATCGGCATCAAGAACGCGACTTTCGATGAACAATTTTTCCAGGGCCATTTCCCGGGAAAACCGGTCATGCCTGGCGTCCTCATTGCTGAAGCCATGGCCCAGGTCGGCGGCGTAGCCCTGCTCTATCCGGAAGAAAACCGCGGCCTCATCCCATTCTTCACGGGCATCGACAAACTGCGTTTCCGCCATCCCGTCATCCCTGGCGACCAGCTGGTCATGCGGGCTGACATCGAAAAAATCAAAGGCCGTATGGGCAAGGTCAAGGCCCAGTGCCACGTCGGCGATACGCTCTGTGCCGAAGGGGAATATCTCTTTGCCCTCATGCCGGGTCAGAACACGAAGAAATAAGTTAAGAAAAGTTTAAAAAATCTTTATTGTATGTTAAATAGTGGCCTAAATGGGCGTATTTGCGAGTATACAGAGGAATATAGCGGGAAAAGGCCTGATTTTGCCCGGCAAAACCGGACTGTTATTCTGCGAGTATATATAATATGTAATTTATTTAGGTTGAAAATAAGCGCCTGCCCATCGGGCAGGGAAGCGAGGAGTGACTTTAATGACCGAGGAAACGAATAACATGCCTCAGAGCGTGATACATCCGACGGCTATTATAGACCCGCAGGCAAAAATCGGTGCCGGTGTTAAAATCGGGCCGTATGCCGTTATCGGGCCCCACGTTACCATTGGCGATGGTACGGAAATCATGGCCCACGTTACCATCGACGGCTGGACTACGATTGGTAAGGACTGCCGGTTTTTCCCGAGCTGTTCCATTGGTTCGGAACCACAGGATTTGAAATATCATGGTGAAAAGAGCTATCTGATCATCGGCGACCGTTCGGTATTCCGCGAATTCGTCACCGTCAGCACGGCGACTGGCGAAGGCGAAGAAACGCGCATCGGCAACGACTGCCTCTTCCAGGCCTGCACCCATGTGGCTCATAACTGCGTCGTCGGCAATCACGTCATCATGAGCAACTGCGCTGGCCTGGCCGGCCATGTCACCGTCGAAGACCGCGTCGTCATCGGCGGCATCGCCGGCGTCCATCAGTTCGTCAAGATCGGCCGCAACAGCATGATCGGCGGCCTGGCAAAAGTCGTCCAGGATATTCCGCCTTTCGTCATCGCTGACGGCCAGCCGGCCCGCTGCATCGGGTTGAACAGTGTCGGCCTTTCACGGGCTGGGATTCCGGAAGAAGTCCGCCGGGAACTGAAAAAGGCCTTCCGCATCCTGTATCGTTCCGGCCTGAACCTGCGCCAGGCCATTGCTGAAATGGAACAGGAACTGGACAGCTATGAAGAAGTAGAACATTTCCTCCGCTTCCTCCGCAATGCCGACCGCGGTATCTGCAGAGGGACGAAAGATTAGGCAGCCGCTATTGGCTAAAAAGGGGTGTCGCGTCTGCGATGGCCCCTTTTTTTGCTGACAGGGGGCCTGTTTTTTTGTTATAATATAAAGATGAATATTTCTCTTTATGAATAAGGATGATTGCTATGGAAAAAGTAGGATTGCTTGCCGGTGTCGGCAAACTGCCTGTAGAATTTATGCGAGCTGCTAAACAGCTGGGTCACGAAGTCGTCGTCATTGCCGTCGTCAGTGATGTCGAACCGGAACTGGCTGCCGAAGCAGATGCTTATTATGAAATCAACGTCGCCAAACTGGACAAGGTCATCAAGACCCTCAAGAAGAATGGCGTTGCCAAAGTGACCATGATTGGCAAGGTCACCAAGGAAATCCTCTTCAAAGGCTTGAAGTTCCCTGACTGGCGGGCTATCAAGCTGCTGGCAAAATTGCGCAACCGCAAGGACGATACAATCATGCTGGCCATCGTCGAAGAACTGGCCAAAGATGGCCTGGAAGTCGTCGACCAGACGCTGTACCTGAAGCCCCTCATGCCGTCTTGCGGCGTCTTGTCGCGCCGTAAACCGACGGCATCGGAAGAAGACGACATCCGTTTCGGTTTCGTCACGGCCAAGGCTATGGGCGGCATGGACATCGGCCAGACCGTTGTCGTCAAGAACAAAGCCGTCATGGCTGTCGAAGCCATCGAAGGGACCGACGCCTGCATCCGCCGCGGCGGCGCCCTGGGACGGGAAAAGTCCGTCGTCGTCAAGGTGGCCAAGCCGAACCAGGACCCGCGTTTCGACGTACCTGCCGTCGGCAAGCAGACCATCTTGTCCATGATAGAAAGCCAGTGCAATGTCCTGGCCATGGAAGCCGGCCGGACGCTCTTCGTCGAACAGGAAGAAGTCCTGGACCTGGCCAACCGCCACGATATCTGTATCTGTGCCGTCGATAAGAACTTTTAGGAGAGCCTATGAAAATCATGTTTTCTGCCGGTGAGGCGTCCGGCGACCTGCATGGGGCCAACCTGGCCCGGTCTTTGCGGGAACTCGATCCGCAGATCGAACTGCTCGGTATGGGCGGCAGGGAAATGGAAGCGGCCGGCGTCGACATCGTCTACGATATCAAGAACTTAGGCGTCATCGGCGTCGGGGAAATCATCCGCAAGATTCCCTTTTTCTTCCGCCTCCGTGACTTCCTCGTCGATACGATGCGTAAAGAAAAGCCCGACGTCCTGGTCTGCATCGACTATCCGGGGTTCAATATGCGCCTCATCAAGGCGGCTAAAGCGGCGGGTATCCCCGTCGTCTATTACATCCTGCCGACTATCTGGGCCTGGCATAAGAGCCGGGGCAAGACTATCGCTAAGTATACGGACCTGGCCATTTCACTCTTTCCCTTTGAGGCCAAGATGTATGAAGAGATGGGGACGAACGTCATCTATGCCGGCCATCCCCTGGTCGATACGGTTCATGCGACCATGAGTCGCCGCGAGGCCTTTGCTCATTTCGGCCTGGACGAACGGAAGAAGACGGTTCTCCTCATGCCGGGCAGCCGGGTCCAGGAAGTACGCGGTCTCCTGCCGTGTATGCTGGAAGCGGCCAAGCTCATCCGCCAGGAGGCAGGGAATGTCCAGTTCATCCTGCCCAAGGCATCGACTATCGACGAAGGTCTCCTCGATGAAATCATCCAGGCGTCAGGCGTCGCCGTCACGGTCGGCGAAGAAAAGGTATACGATATGATGAACCTCAGTACGGCAGCCATCGCGGCGTCAGGGACAGCGACGCTGGAAACGGCCCTCATGGGCCTGCCGACGCTCCTCGTCTATCGCGTCAACCGCCTGACCTACTGGCTTTCGAAAGTCCTGGTCCATATCGACAGCATCGGCCTGCCGAACATCATCATGGGCCATCGGGTCATCCCTGAACTGTGGCAGGATGAGGTGACACCGGAAAACATCGCTGCCGCCATGGTGCCTATGATTACCGATAAGGTACACCGTGAAGCATTGCACGAATCCCTGGCGGCTGTCCGCCGCACGATGGGGGAACCCGGTGCTGTCCAGCGGACGGCCCAGGCTATCTTAGATTTTGCAAGAGAAAGAGGTGCCCATGAAGCAATACAATAGTTGGCAAAGTTATAAGAGATTATTAATGTTCATCAAGCCGTACAAGATGCGCCTCGTCGTCGCCGTCATCTGTATGGCCCTGTCCGGGGCGAGCAACGTCGTCGTCCCGTGGCTCATCAAGGACGTCATCGATAAGGTCCTGGCCAATAAGGATATCTACACGCTGAACCTCATCGTCATCGGTATCCTGGTCCTCTTCCTGCTCCGCGGGTTCTTCTATTTCGGCCAGAAATATCTCATGAGTTTCGTCGGCCAGAAAATCGTCAACGATATCCGCGAAACCTTGTACCGCCATTTGCAGACCCTGTCCCTGTCATATTTTGATAAGCACAAGACGGGCAACATCATGAGCAACCTGACCAATGACGTCACGGCCTTGCAGACCGCCATTGCAGGCAACCTCATTTCCTTCGTCCAGGAAGCGGTCATCCTCGTCGGCTCCCTGGGGTCCATGCTTTTCCTTTATTGGAAGCTGACCCTGCTGACCCTGGTCATCGTGCCTCTCGTCGTCTTTACGATCAACTTCTTCGGTTCCCGCCTGCGCCGGGCTGGCCACGACGTCCAGGGCAAGATGGCCGACATTACGTCACTCCTGGAAGAGGCCATTTCGGGAATCCGCATCATCCGCTCCTTTAACCGCGAAGACTTTGAAATCCGCCGCTTCATGGTCCAGAACGACCGTAACTTCTGGGCGCTCATGACGACGACCAAGCTGACAGCCCTGCTGACGCCGTTCATCCAGTTCTTTGCAGCCATTGCCGTCACGGGCATTATCTGGTACGGCGGCATGAGTGTCATCAACGGCGAAATGACGGCCGGCGCCCTCATCGCCTTTCTCATCTACGCCATCAACCTGGCCAACCCGGTCCGCCGCATCAGCGAAATCTACGGTGATATCCAGAAATCCCTGGCCGCTGCCGACCGCGTCTTTGAAACCATCGACACCGAACCGGATGTCAAGGAAAAGCCGGACGCCATCGTCCTGCCGCCGGTCAAAGGGGAAGTCGAATTCAAGCACGTCTCTTTTGCCTATGACCAGGACCACCCGGCCTTGACCGATTTCAATTTGAAAGTCGCTCCCGGTGAAGTCGTCGCCCTCGTCGGGCCCAGCGGTGCCGGCAAATCGACAGTAGCCAACCTGCTGCCCCGTTTCTACGATGTCACTGGCGGCAGCCTGACCATCGACGGCATCGACGTCCGCGACGTCACCTTCTCATCTCTGCGCCAGCAGATCGGCCTGGTCCCGCAGGAAACGATGCTCTTCAATGCGACGGTACGGGAAAATATCCTCTACGGCCGCCTCGATGCGACAGACGAAGAAGTCGTCGCAGCAGCCAAAGCGGCTAATGCCCATGACTTCATCCGGGAACTGCCCGGCGGCTACGAAGCCCTCGTCGGCGACCGCGGCAGCTCCCTGTCCGGCGGCCAGCGCCAGCGTATCGCCATTGCCCGGGCCATCCTCAAGAACCCGCGCATCCTCATCCTCGATGAAGCGACGTCGGCCCTCGATACGGAAAGCGAAAAAATCGTCCAGGCTGCCCTGGACCGCCTCATGGAAGGCCGCACGGCCGTCGTCATCGCCCATCGCCTGAGTACGGTCCGCAATGCCGACAACATCGTCGTCATCGACCACGGCCGCATCGTCGAAGAAGGGACCCATGATGAACTGCTGGCAAAAGACGGTCTCTATGCCCATCTCTATGCCGTACAGTTCAACGATACTACGGAAGAAACAGCGTCAGAAGGTTGATTGTGATGAAAAATCTAAAATCGCACCCCATGTACTGGCTGTATAATATCCTGCTTCTCGTTTATTGGGCTACGCTCATTCCCATGCTCATTTACCGGCTCATCCGGGAAGAAGGATTTTATCAGCGCATCAAACAGAGTATCGGCTTCTTGCCGGAAGAATTGAAAGATAAAATATCCAATCGCCATGCCATCTGGGTCCATGCCGCGTCGGTCGGGGAAATCGTTGCGGCCAGCCCGATTGTCCGGGAAATGCGCAAGACCCATCCCGACGAAGTCATCATCGTCTCCGTCGTCACGGCGACGGGCTTCCGCATGGCCCATCAGATCATCAAGGGCGCCGACGGGATCCTCTATTTTCCGCTGGACCTGCCGTATCTGACCAACCGCATCTTGACCATCGTCAACCCTCAGGCCATCGTCCTGGTAGAAACGGAAATCTGGCCGAATTTCCTGCGCATCGCTGCCGACAAGCATATCCCGGTCATGATGATGAACGGCCGCATCAGTCAGCGCAGTGCCGTCCGTTACCGCATGATCACTTTCTTTACGCGCCGCGTCTTGTCGACAATCCGCATGTTCTGCATGCAGAGCCGCATCGACGCCCAGTATATCATCGATATCGGCGCCGATCCCAATAAGGTCATCGTCACGGGCAATACCAAGTACGACCAGACTTATGGCATCGTCACGGAAGCCGAAAAGAAGCGCTTCCTCCACGAACTGGGCTTTGCCGAAGGGACGTATCCCATCATGATTGCCGGCAGTACCCACAAAGGGGAGAACGGTTCGGTCTACAAGGCCTTCGTCAAGATACGGGACCATTTCCCGGAAGCTAAATTGATCATTGCTCCGCGCTATATCTATCAGGCCGACCTCATCATCGACGAAGGCATCAAGCACGGCGTCACCATGGTCAAGCGCAGTGATATGAAAGCCGGGAAACCGATCCGGCCCGAATACGACGGCGTCATCCTCGATACGATCGGTGAATTGGGCCGCGTCTACAGTTTGGGTGACCTCATCTTCGTCGGCGGCAGCCTGGCACACATCGGCGGCCATAATATCCTGGAACCGGCAGCTCATGGCAAGCCCATTGTCGTCGGTCCCAATATGTTCAACTTTGTCGAAATCTTCGACCTTCTCAGCAGCCGCGGCGCCTGTGTCATGGTCAAGAATGAAAAGGAATTCATCGACACCTGCCTGGATATCCTCATCCATCCGGACCGGGCCGAAGCCATGAAGCGCAGCTGCATCGAAGTCGTCCAGGAAAACCAGGGGGCTACGCGCAAGAACCTGGAACAGCTGCAGAAGATGCTCGACGACGTCCACGGCGGGAGGTGAGCCCATGGCTTTACGAAACTGGGGGACCGCCTACTTCCATTACCTGACTGGCAACAGCTCTCATCACTGCTGGGACTGGCCGGCCCTGGCCCTGCTCCGCGGTGCGGCCTGGCTGTACCGCAAAGGGGTCCTGGCCAAGTATCACGCCATTGCCGATCACCCGGAACGGCAGGAACACGTACCGGCCGTCGTCATCAGCCTGGGCAATATCACCGTCGGCGGGACGGGCAAGACGCCGACAGCCTGTATGCTGGCCCGGCGCCTGCAAGCACAAGGCTGGCGCGTCGCCCTGCTCAACCGGGGCTACCGTTCCCAGCACGAAGAGGGCGGCGCTGCCGTCATGTCCGATGGGCAGCGCGTCCTGTTATCGGCCGAAGAAGGCGGCGATGAAGCCTGCCTCATGGCCCGCAGCCTGCCCGGCGTGCCCGTTCTGGTCGGCCGCAAGCGGGCCCTCGGCGGCCGTCTGGCCGTCGAACGCTTCGGGACGCAGGTCCTCATCCTCGACGACGGCTTCCAGCACTGGCAGCTGTACCGTGATTTGGATATCGTCCTCGTCGACGGGACCAATCCTTTCGGCAACGGCCATGTCCTGCCGCGGGGCATCCTGCGGGAACCGCTGGAGCAGCTCGGCCGGGCCGATGCCTTCATCATCACCAAACGCGACCAGATTACGGCGGATCAGGCCGAGGCCATCGTAGAAAAGCTGGGGCAGTATAACCCGGCCGCACCGGTGGCCATGGCCATCCACCGACCGGCATCTTGCCTGGCCTTTGCCGCCTGGTATGACGGCCAGGGCGATGGCGCCGGGGCCTTGCAGCCTGACGGACAATCCGTTCTGGCCGTATCGGCCCTGGGGAACCCGGCTTCCTTTGAACGGACCCTGGCCGATGCGGGCTTTACCGTAGCCGGCTCCATCCGTTATGAAGACCATCATCATTACAGCCGCGACGATATCCGCCACATGGCCGCCAGGGCTGCTAGAACGGGCTGCCTCCTGGTGACGACAGAAAAGGATGCCGTCAAACTGCCGGCTTCGCTGATCAAAGAATACGACCTGCCGCTGTACGTGTTGAGCATTACCATTGAATTCACCGCAGGACAGGACAAGATAGATACGATTTTGCAAGCAGTATTGGAGGATAAACTATGAACTTTGTATGCATCATCCCATCGCGCTATGCATCGACGCGCTTGCCGGGCAAGCCGCTGTGCGATATTGCCGGCAAACCGATGGTACAGCGTGTCTATGAACAGGCTGCCAAGGCTACGAAACTGACGGCTGTCGTCGTCGCCGTCGATAATCCGAAAGTCTATGATACGGTCGTCACCTTCGGCGGCCATGCCGTCATGACCCGTGAAGACCACGCCAACGGGACGGACCGACTGGCTGAAGCCGTCGGGCATTTTCCCGACGCCGACGTCATCGTCAATGTCCAGGGCGACGAACCGCTCATTGCACCAGACGTCATCGACGACCTGTGCCGGGCCTTTGAAGCGGAACCGGATCTGACCATGGCGACCGTCGCTGCGCCCTTGCAGGAAGACGAATACGATGATCCGAGCGCCGTCAAAGTCGTCCTCAACCGCAAGGATGAAGCCATGTATTTTTCGCGCTCCCTCATTCCGTATCCGCGCCATTCCTTTGAAGAAGGGGGTATCCAGCCGTATAAACATATCGGTATCTACGCCTACCGCCGGGATTTCCTCCTGCAGTACGCAGCCATGGAACAGACGCCGGCAGAAAAAGTCGAGTCCCTGGAACAGTTGCGGGTTCTCGAAAATGGTTATAAGATAAAAGTGATAAAGACTCACCACCAATTCATCGGTATCGATACGCCGGATGATCTGGAACACATCCGCCGTTATTTTGCCGAATCTGCTCATAAAGGGGAATAGACTATGGAAAAAGTGAAACGAATTCAGGTTGGCAGCCAGACCGTCGGCGGCGATGGCAAACTCTTCGTCATGGCCGGCCCGTGTGTCATCGAAGATCCCGAACGGACGCTTCAGATTGGCAAGACCATGAAGGCTATCTGCGAAAAGCTGGGCCTGACGTATATCTTCAAAGCCTCTTTCGATAAGGCGAACCGCTCGTCCTATACTTCGTACCGCGGCCCTGGTTTGAAAGAAGGCCTGCATATTTTGGCGGATATCAAGAAGGAACTCCAGGTTCCCGTTGTCAGCGATATCCATGAAACCTGCCAGGCCGAAGCGGCTGCAGAAGTCCTGGATGTCATCCAGATACCGGCCTTCCTCTGCCGCCAGACGGACTTGTTAGAAGCGGCTGCGGCTACGGGGAAATGCGTCAACGTCAAGAAAGGCCAGTTCCTGGCACCGGAAGACATGAAGAACGTCGTTGCCAAGATCGAACACGCTGGCAATGAAAATATCATGCTCACCGAACGGGGCATCAGCCTGGGCTACCATAACCTCGTCGTCGACATGCGCTCCTTCCCGATTATGCGCAGCTTCGGCTATCCTGTCGTTTTCGATGCGACCCACAGTGTCCAGCTGCCTGGCGGGGCCGGTACGAAATCGGCAGGCCAGCGCCAGTTCATCGGCAACCTGGCACGGGCCGCTGCCGGTGCCGGTATCGACGGCGTCTTTATGGAAGTACACGATAACCCGGCGGAAGCCCTCAGCGATGGGCCGAATATGCTCTACTTATCGCAGGTCGAAGGTGTCCTCCGCGATATGATGGCTATCAACGAAATCGCGCAGAAAAGTGTAAGCACGGACAGGTAAGGAGACGAGACCATGATGGATATTTTAGAAGAAGCAAAAGATGTGCTCCATCAGGAAGCACAAGGCATTGAAAAGTTGATTCCTACACTCAATCAGAACTTCGTCAATGCCGTCAACATGATTATGAAATCGAAAGGCCGGGTCATCGTCACGGGCATGGGGAAATCAGGCCATATTGCCCGCAAGGTATCGGCTACGCTGTCCAGTACGGGGACGCCGTCCATTTTCCTCCATCCGGCAGAAGCCATCCACGGTGACTTAGGCATGGTCACGTCCGATGACGTCGTCCTGGCCTTCTCGAACAGCGGGGAAACGGTGGAAATCCTCAACATCCTGCCGTCGCTTAAGCGCATCGGGGCTAAACTCATCACCGTCGTTGGCAATCATAATTCGACGCTGGCCAAGCACGCTGACATCATCCTCGACGCATCAGTCGAAAAAGAAGCCTGCCCCCTGGGCCTGGCGCCGACGACGAGCACGACGGCGGCCTTGGCGTTAGGCGATGCCCTGGCGGTCGTCCTCTTGACGCAGCACCATTTCACCAAGGAACAGTTCGGCATCTTCCATCCCGGCGGAGCCTTGGGCAAGAAACTCCTGCTCACGGTCGACGATGTCATGCATAAAGGCCAGGACAACCCGGTCGTCAGCGAAGACAGCATCGTCCAGGACGCCCTCTTCCTCATGACTGAAAAGGGCCTGGGTGCCGTATCCGTCGTCGATGAAGACGGCAAGCTCGTCGGCCTGGTCACCGATGGCGACGTCCGCCGCGGCCTGGAAACAGGGTCTAATTTCCTCCAGTGGCCTGTCGATGCCATGATGACCAAGAACCCGCGGGTCATTGCCAATCATAAGCTGGCCACGGAAGCCCTGCACATCATGGAAAAGAACCAGCCCCGTCCGATTACGGTCCTGCCCGTCGTCGACAAGGATGACAAAGTCGTCGGCATGATTCATATTACGGATTTGCTGCGGCAGGGAGTGGTCTGATGAGCTTTTTGACACAAATCAAGATGCTGGCCCTCGACGTCGACGGCGTCATGACGGACGGCATCATTTACTACAGCCCTTCGGGCGATGCCATGAAAGGTTTTTCGGCCCGCGACGGTATGGGCATTTCCCTGATACGGGCCGCTGGTATCCAGACGGCACTGGTGACGGGACGCCGTTCGCCGATGGTCGAGCAGCGGGCCAAAGACCTGCATATCGATTACGTCCTCCAGGACTGCTCGCGCAAGCTCCTGGCCATGCAGCAGCTGTGCAGTGAAATCGGCCTGTCCCTCGATGAAGTGGCCTACATGGGCGACGACCTGAACGACGTCGAACTCATTGCCAATGCCGGTTTCGGCGCAGCCCCTCTCGATGCCTGCGAAGAAGCCCGGCGGTCGGCCGCTTTCGTGTCGGCCTATCCCGGCGGCCACGGAGCCTTGCGGGAATTCGCCGAATATATTTTGAAGAGCCAGCATGTCTGGGATAAGGTCCTGCGCCAGTATTTTGGCGATGCGACCTTTACGTTGCGCCAATAAGAAAGGAGAGTCTGTATTGTGAGTAAGGAATGGCAGTATCATGCTGCACGCGGATTTGGCAAGATTCTCTGTCATCTTCCCTATCCGGCTATCATTTCCTTGGGTCGCAAACTAGGCCCTTTCGTAGGAAAACTGATGAAGAAGCAGCGCGAACGCGGTATTTTCCAGATTCAGCGCGGCATGGAGTGCAGCCGTGAAGAAGCGGAACGCATCATGACCGATGTCTTCCGCAACCTCGGCCAGTCGCTCATGGAAATCCTCTATACACCGAATCTCAATCCTGGGAATATCCGGGACTATGTGACCCTGGACCATCCGGAACGCCTGGACGAAGCCATGAAGGAAAACAAAGGCGTCATCGTCCTCACGGCCCATATGGGCAACTGGGAATGGCTCGGCGCCTTGGCCATCTATGGCTATCCGGCGACGACTATCGTCAAGAACCAGGCCAATGACGCGGTGACGCGCCTGCTCAACGAGAACCGTGAAAGCATGGGCCTGGAAGTCTTCGCCCGCGGCGGCAATGAAATGATCATCGCTGCCCGTGCCTTGAAGCGCAAGAAGCTCCTGGGATTCCTGGCAGACCAGGATGGCGGCTTCCACGGCGTGCCTCAGCCCTTCTTGGGCAAGATGAGCTCGACGCCGAAAGGACCGGCCATGTTCGCTCAGAAGTTCCATTCACCTATCGTGCCGATTTTCCCGGTCCACGACGAAAATCATCGTACGCATTTGATGATCGGTGAAATCATGCATTTCGAAGATACCGGCAACAAAGATGAAGACATTGCCCGCATGACCCGTAAGATGGCCGTCGTCACGGAGAATTTCATCAAAGAACACCCGACAGAATGGCTGTGGTTCCAGCACCGCTGGAGTACAGAACCGGAAGAAATCATAGCACTGCAGCAGAAACCGGAGGCGCATACCGATGATAGCCGAAAAGCTGAAAAAGAATAAAATCTCCATCATTGCCGTCATCGCCGTCATCGGCTTTGCCGTCATGCTCTATAGTTTCATGCATCCCCAGAAGACGGAAGACCCTATGGTCAGCCCGGATAAGCTCGTCGAATTCGAAGGGACGGAGCTGGAAGAAAAGAAAGACGGCCAGCTCGTCTGGCGATTGACGGCCGATAAGATCCAAATCGACCCGGACACGCAGATCATGTATTTCACCAACCCCAAGGCCCTGGTCGTCGCCGAAGATGGGACGCAGATGACCATTACGTCGGATAAGGGCATCGTCGACCGCCAGAAGCGGACTATCGAAATCAAGCCGCCTGTCAAAGCGGAAACCGATAAGGGCGATACGTTGCAGACCGACGGCAGTGTGTATTATAATATGGATACGCGTATGATCAAAGGCGGCAAAGTCGTCATGGACCGCCATGACAAGACGTCGCTCAAAGCCGATGCTTTTGAAACGGACAGCAGCCTGACCAAGGTGACGCTGACCGGCCATGCGCAGGTGACAAAGGGAGAATAACTATGATGGAATTACTTGGAAAGAAACTGGCAGCTGTTGCTCTCATGGGGGCTATGATCCTGCCGGCTGCCGGCGCCCTGGCGGCGGACAACAACGGCAATCCGGCCGTATCCGTCACGGCAGACACGCTGGAATATAACGGCAAGACCCAGGTAGCTACGGCGACGGGCAACGTCGTCATCGTTCGCGACCAGGCTACGATGACCGGCAACAAGGCCGTCTATAACTTGAAGACGGCGGAAGCCGATATGGAAGGTAACGTATCGATCCAGCAGCCGGACATGCAGCTCAATGCCGATAAGGTCCATTCGACCAATAAGAACTACGTCGTCGCTACGGGCAGCGTCCGCGGCGTCTACGGTGACAAGAAGGTCAACGGCGATAAAGTTGAATACTATCTCGACCAGGATTACGGCATCGTCACGGGCAATGGCTATCTCGAAGCCCAGGGCTCGCAGATGTGGGCCGACCATATCGATGCCTGGTTCAAGCAGATAAAGGCCATCGGTACGGGCAATGTCCATATCGAATCGCCGGCGGAAAACCTCATCGCCTATGCCAATCAGGCCGTCTATACCCAGACGCCGGGCCAGAATGACGGCGTCGTCCACTTGACGGGGAATGTCAATGCCACCCAGAATGGCAACTCCCTCAACGGCGACAATGTCGATATCCGCCTGGCTGACAATTCCGTCCAGACCCGGAGCCGGTCGACTATCGTCATCGTGCCGGGCAGTAATCCGTAATCGTAAGGGGTATCTATGTTTATTCAGACTGAAGATCTCGTAAAAGCGTATAAAGAACGAAATGCCGTCAACGGTGTCAGCATCCGCGTCGACCAGGGCCAGATCGTCGGCCTCCTGGGACCGAATGGCGCCGGCAAGACGACGACTTTCTACATGATCGTCGGCATCGAACGGCCGACGTCGGGAAAGATAACCATTGATGGCAAGGACATCACCAATCTGCCCATCCACAAGCGGGCAGCCTATGGCATCGGCTATCTGCCCCAGGAAGCGTCGATTTTCCGCAAGCTCACCGTCGAAGACAACCTCCTGGCCATGCTGGAGACGACGAAGCTCAGCAAGAAGGAGCAGCATGAAAAAGCAGAAGCCCTGATGGAAGAATTTTCCATCACCCAGCTCCGCGACCGCCTGGGCATCCAGCTGTCCGGCGGTGAACGGCGCCGCGTCGAAATCGCCCGCTGCCTGGTCATGGATCCGGCCTTCATCCTCCTCGATGAACCGTTCGCCGGCATCGACCCCCTGGCTGTCAACGACATCCAGGGCATCATCAGTCATTTGAAGAACCGCGGCATGGGCGTCCTCATCACAGACCACAACGTCCGGGAAACGCTGAGCATCGTCGATAAAGCCTATATCTTGAGTGAAGGGAAGATCCTCCTCGAAGGCAGTCCGGAAATGATAGCCAATGACCCGGTAGCCAAGAAATTCTACTTAGGCGAAGAATTCAGGATGTAACAGGGAGTATGGAATGCGAATATTAGATAAGTATATACTAAAAGAATTTATTGGCCCCTTTTTATTTGGCGTCTGTGCCTTTACGGCGGTCTTCGTCGGGACAGGTACGCTCTACCGTATTGCCAACCTCATCAACCAGTACGGGGCTTCGGCCTGGGCTGCTTTCCGCGTCTTCGTCCTGGCCATGCCGTCGATCATCGTCGTCACCTTTCCCATGTCCGTCCTCTTGGGGTCGCTCATGGCCTTTGGCCGCCTTTCCAGTTCCAGTGAAATGATCGTCATGCGGGCTGGCGGCCAGAACTTCATCCGCCTGGCCATGCCGATTTTCATTGCCGCCTTCTTCATCTCCATCGGAGCGACGGCCTTCAACGAATACGTCGTGCCCAAGGCCAACAATGCCTATAACACCATCATCAACGAAGAAATCAAGCACAACGTCGCACCGACGACGCAGGACCATATCATCATCAAGAATACCAAGGGCTCCGATATATCCAGCCTCATGTATGCCCGTCAATATGACGCCAATACGAAGCAGCTCAAGGATATCACTGTCCAGGAATTTGAAAATGATACGCTCATGCGCGTTGAACAGGCCGACCGGGCCGACTGGAACGGGGAGAAATGGGTCATGCACGAAGGCATGATCTACGACGTATCGGCCAATGAACAGACGACGCGGTCCCTGAAGTTCCAGAACCAGGCCCTGCCGATCACGCAGAAGCCGAATAAGATCAATGCGTCCCAGAAGAAACCGGATGAACTGACCATCCGCGAACTGCGGGAACAGATCAAACTGCTGGACCAGAATTCCGTTAACACCAATAAGATGAAAGTCGAAATGTACAACCGCTTTGCACTGCCCCTGGCCAGCCTGGTCTGTGCCATCGTCGGCGCTCCCCTGGGGATGCAGAAACAGCGCGGCAGCTCATCTATCGGCTTCGGCATCAGTGTCGTCGTTATCTTTATTTACTATTCCATCATGACCCTGGGTAACGCCCTGGGCAATGGCGGTAAGATACCGCCATACATCGCCGCCTTCCTGCCAGATATCATCTGTGGTGTCGCCGGCGTCATCTTAGTCTACAAAAAATCGAAGTGAGGAAAAGGGCCTGTCGCACGTAATCGTGCACAGGCTCTTTTTATGTATGCGAAAATATCATAGCTTTATGGTCGTTCTTCATGGACTGTTTGCTCGGACTCAGAAGCGGCTTTGCCGCCATAGACTCTGGAAATCAGGCGCAGGAGCGCCAAAAGGCTTCCCTGTGAAGGGGAGCTGGCCGCCAACGGCGGTCTGAGGGGTTCTTCTGAAGAGGTTGGTATCGGCCACCTGGCCCCTGGCGAGTTCGCGTGCTCCACTCCTCTTGCCGAGAGTGCCATTTGCTGGCGTGCTGAAACTCGCTGCGCTCAAACAAAGCAGCACGCCGGACGCAAATAGCACGCACGGCATCCGGCACGGCCTACAAGGACCGCGCCGGACCGAGGTCGTTTCCGCAATGTCACCCGCCAAGGGCCAGGCAGCCGTATCCATTAGAGCTGAACAAAAAAATCTGAAAAAAACAAATCCCGGACTGTAAAAAGCCCGGGATTGCGCGTAAAATAGAGTTATGAAGGCACTAAATACGCATGTCAATTATACAATATGGGAAGCGCCTTATCAACTGTCACTTCCCTTGAATATTTCATTTCAGATTCCAGATGACGATCCCGTGCGGTTAGTGAAGCTGCTCATAGAAAGGATGGATTTATCACCGCTGTACCAGACGTATTCTCGTATCGAGAAAAATCAGGCTTCACCACGCCAGTTACTGGCCATCGTCATTTATGCCAGCATGAACCAGATTTTCAGTTCCCGTCGTATTGAATCGGCCTGCCGGAGAGATTTGAATTTCCAATATCTACTGGAAGGGAAACCCGTTCCCAATCATGCAACTATCGCCCGTTTCCGTTCTCATCATATGGCGGCATGCAGTCAGACCTTGTTTGCCGACATGGATGCCGTCTTGGCTCAGGCCGGGGCCTTATCTCTGAAGAACTTATTCATCGATGGGACAAAAATCGAGTCTGTCGCCAATAAATACACCTTTGTCTGGAAGAAGAGTGTCACGAAACGGCAGGCTAACGTATTAGCAAAAATCCCGGGCTTCATCCTTCAGACCCAGGAACTCTTTGGCATCCAAGTGCTTCATACACACGTTGTTCATCGGTACCATTTACGGCGGCTGTTGGGAAAATTGAAACGGCTTCAACAAGAAGGGCACATCGTCTTCGTCCATGGCAAAGGGCATCGTAAGACGCCACTTCAAAAGGCCATTGAAAAAACCAAGGATTTCCTGCATAAGACAAAAGAGTACGCCGTCCAGCTTCATTACTGCGGGGA
>NZ_JBHYRR010000035.1:0-31311 GCF_047974155.1 Megasphaera jansseni
AATCCCATACGACAAACGATGAACGACCTACGATCAACGTAAAAAGAGGCTGTCTTAATGCGACAGCCTCTTTTTCACAGACAGGAGAACGCTATGGAAATGTTTTCTATCCGCAAAGGGACCTTTATCGACAGGCCCAATCGCTTCATCGCTCATATTGACCTGGATGGCGAGGCCGTGACCTGCCACATGCCCAATCCCGGGCGCATGTGGGAGCTGCTCTTTCCCGGGGTGGCGGTCTATGTCCGGCCGGCAGCCAATCCCAAGCGCCGGACGGCTTACGATGTCGTCGGCATCGAGCGCGACGGCGTCCCTATCCTGCTCGACACGCAGTATAATAATGATACGGCGGCCTGGCTGGTCCAGGAACACCGCATTCCCGGCTGGGAAGATTGGGACCTCGTCCGCCGGGAAGTCACCGTCGGCGACAGCCGTTTCGACCTGCTCCTGGGGCGGGGAGACGAACGATTTTTTGTCGAAGTCAAATCGTGTACCCTCTTCAGCCGCGACGGCGCTATGTTCCCCGATGCCGTCACCGAACGGGGACGCAAACATATCTTAGAACTAGCCGCCATGAGCCGCCAGGGTATCCATACGGGCGTCTTGTTCCTGGTCCACTGGGACCGGGCCCGCTGGTTCCTGCCGGACTACCATACGGATCCGGCCTTTGCCCAGGCTTTTTATGAAGCGGCGCCGCATCTGGACTGGAAGGCCCTGGCCCTGCACTGGGATGGCTCTTTTTCAAGGCCCGGCACAGCCGGCGTCCTGACCTATCCCCAGGCCGTCCTGGAACGGGAAAACCATGACAGCGGCGATTATTTATTCATCCTCCATCTGGCAGACACGAAGGATATCACCATCGGCTCGAAAGGAGACTTCCATTTTCCGGCCGGCTATTACGTCTATACCGGGTCGGCCCGGAAGAACCTGGCTGCCCGCCTGGCCCGCCACAGCCGCAAGCGCAAGAAGATGCACTGGCACATCGATTACCTGCGCCAGGAAGCCGACGTCATCGCCGCCCTGCCCATCCGGACGGCCGATGACCTGGAACATGAACTGGCCCGGGCCGTCGATACCGTGGCCAATTGGCACATCGACGGCTTTGGCTGTACGGACTGCAATTGTCCGTCCCATCTCTTCGGTTTTTCTGACAATCCCATCCATTACCGCCCTTTCATCCAGGTCGTCGAAGACTTCCGCATGAACCGCCTGGCTTCGTTGATGACCGATACCGGTGCTTTCGTGAAAAAAGACTAGTCAGGCCCGTTTTTTATGCTATAATGGGGTAAATCAAGATTTACTAGGGGGAGATAGAGACATGGAACGATCCAAAGCATTAGCTTTATTGCAGAAATATAATCAAGAGCCTTTTCACATCATGCATGCCCTGACTGTCGAAGGCGTCATGCGTTGGTATGCCCAGGAACTGGGCTATGGTGACGACGTCGATTTCTGGGGACTCGTCGGCCTGCTCCACGATGTGGACTTTGAAAAATATCCGGATCAGCACTGTAAAAAGGCGCCGGAACTGTTGGCTGAAATCGACGCTGACGATGCTTTCGTCCATGCCGTCGTCTGCCATGGCTATGGTATCTGTGTCGACGTCGCACCGGAGCATTTGATGGAAAAAGTCCTCTATGCGGCCGATGAATTGACGGGTCTCATCTGGGCGGCTGCCAAGATGCGTCCATCTAAGAGCACCAAAGACATGGAAGTCAAGAGTCTCAAAAAGAAATTCAAAGACAAGCGTTTCGCCGCCGGCTGTTCCCGGGATGTCATCAAACAGGGGGCAGAAACCCTGGGCTGGGACCTGAACGACCTCTTTGAAAAGACCATTTTAGCTATGCGCTCCTGTGAAGACGGCGTCCGCAAGGAATGTCTGGAACTGACAGGCGTAGAAGAATAAGTAGGAGGAAATAACTATGAAATTACGTAAAATGATGATGACCACCGTAGCTGCTGCTATGCTGACCCTCAGCGCTGCCGGCGCTTCTTTCGCATCGGGCCTGGGCACGATCAATGCCGGCGCTCTCTTGCAGCGGCATCCGCAGTACGCCAAGACCATGGCTACCTGGCAGTCTGATGTCAAATCGGCTCAGCAGGATTTCCAGAAAGAATTGAAAAAGACCAGCGATAAAACGGCACAGCAGGCACTGGTACAGAAATACAACACGAAACTGAACCAGCAGCGCATCGCCCTGTTCTCGCCCCTGGAAAAGGACATCCTCGCTAAGACCCAGGCCGTCCAGAAAGAAAAAGGCCTGGACTACGTCGTCCTCGCCGGCTCTGTCGTCATCGGCCAGGCCCAGGACATCACAAACGACGTCGCTGCTAAATTGAAGTAATACCAGTTTTTTAATTTTTAACCATCCGCTAGCCACTAACCACTAGCCACTAACCACTCAAAAGGACTTGCCGCACGTGCGGCAAGTCCTTTTGCATTCATGGAATTTCCAAAACGGGCAAAAAGCGCAAAGGTTGTCTCAGGGCGTTATCTTTTATTCCCCATGGTCCTCACGTATGATAAGGGTACGAAATGAGTCATTCGGAAACTAAAGAAAAGGAGAACAAGTTTATGGATATTGTTGCCATCGTCCTAAGTTTATTTTTACTCGTAACCTTTGCTTATCGCGGATTCTCGGTCATCCTCTTCGCACCGATTTTCGCCCTTTTTGCCGCCAGCTTTTCGGGGCTGCCGATTTTACCGGGGTATACGGAATTGTTCATGGCTAAAGCCGTTACCTATATCAAGTCCTTCTTCCCGGTCTTCCTCCTCGGTGCCGTCTTCGGTAAAGTCATGGAAGAAACGGGCATGGCCCGCAGTATCGCCATGGAAACGATCAAGCTCATCGGGAAAGATAAGGCTGTCTTCGCCGTCGTCTTTGCCTGCATGATCCTCTGTTACGGCGGTATTTCTATGTTTGTCTGTGCTTTCGCCGTTTATCCCTTCGCCGCTGCCCTGTTCCGCGAAGCCGATATTCCGAAACGCCTGATTCCGGCCTGCTTCGTCGCCGGCGTCTTCACGGCTACCATGGACTGCTATCCTGGTTCGCCGCAGATCCAGAACATCATCCCAACGATTTACTTGGGAACGACGACTTTTGCCGCTCCTATCTTGGGCTTGATTTGCGGTACTTTATTGATCGTCCTCTGCTTCATTTATCTCGAATTCCGCCGCAAACAGATGGCCCGTTCCGGCGAAGGCTATGGCAATCATACCCTCAATGAAACGGTCATCGATCCGGAAGCTTCCCTTCCGCCCTGGCAGTTATCTATCATTCCGCTCATCGTCGTCCTGGTCTTGAATTTCTACTTCTCCATGGTTTTCCAGTGGGATGAATCGTTATTAGATCCCTTCCGCTCTATGAATGTACCCCTTTTGGCTAAAGGCGTCCACAACGTCGTCGCTATCTGGGCCCTGGTCCTCGGCCTCTTGGCGGCTATCATCATCGCCGCTGCAACGGGCCGCAAGTTCATGTCCAAGAATACCAGCGTCAAAGCCGCTCTCAATGCCGGCGCTTTAGGTTCTCTGCTGGCTATCATGAACACGGCATCGGAAGTCGGCTACGGCAACGTCATTTCGTCTTTGCCGGGCTTCCTGGAAGTCGCTGATGCCCTCCTCGGCATTGGTCAGGGCATGCCTTTGTTCAATGTCGCCTTGATGGTCAATATCCTGGCCGGTATCACTGGTTCCGCTTCCGGCGGTCTGAGTATCGCCCTGGATATCTTTGGCCAGCACTTCCTGGCTGAAACGGCTGCTGTCGGCATCCCGGCCGAAGTCGTCCACCGTATCGCGGCCATGGCCTCCGGTGGTATGGACAGCCTGCCTCATAACGGCGCTGTCATCACGACCCTGGCTATCTGCGGCCTGACTCATCGCGAAGCCTACAAGGATATGTTTGCCATTACTCTCTTGAAAGTAGTTGTCGCCTTCTTCGGCGTATTCTTCTACATGTTAACGGGAATTGTATAATTTTGAAGGTCTTGTCGTTGACGACAAGACCTTTAAGCCGTTAGTGGCTAGCTGCTAACGGCGGGCCGCCCTTTGGGACGGCCCCTACGAATACTAACGGCTAACCCCTAGCTGCTAACCGCTAAAAAGGGCGCTGTCGCACGAAGGCTTTTGCTTTCATGCTAGGCCCCATTTACTTTATAGTTTGTAGCAACAGAGTTTGTAGTTTGCAGAGAAAACCTTCAAATTTAAAGCCATCCGCTAACAACTAACTGCTAGCCACTAACAACTTTAAAGGGCTTGTCGTCGTGCGACAAGCCCTTTTTTTCATTTCCCTTCTTTCAAGTCATCGGCACAGACTTTGCCGATGCGGGTGAGCAGGTTCAAGAGTTCTTCCCGCTCTTCTGGCGTGAATTCCTTGAAGACCATGTCATTCAGTTCTTCGATGCGTTTCTGGACCGGTTCTTTGATGGCCATGCCGGCAGCCGTCGGTTTGACGCGGATGCTGCGGCGGTTGTTGGGGTCGAGGATGCGGTCGATGAGACCGCGTTTCTGCATCCGGTCGAGGACGCCGGAAATGGTGGAGTTTTCGACGCGCAGGATGTTGGCGATTTCTTTCGGTGTCAGCGTTTCATCTTTCCAGAGACAGGCCAGGACGCCGTACTGACCGGGCGTGATGCCGAATTCTGACAAGTTCTCAGAGAAAATCAAAAAGACTTCGTGTTGTGAAATGGTTAGCAAAAAATTGATGCATCTCGTGTAATCCACAGGATATCTGCCTTCCTTCTGAAAATATTTCGTATTACCAATTACTATATATTTTATCATATTTTCGTATATATATCTATTGCCTTTTTAGGAAATGCAAGAAAAAGCGGCGGCATGTGGCAATTCCCCGGCAAGTGCCGTATAATGGAGACGAAAACAAAAAAAGGAAGGAACACCATGAAACGCAAGCAAATCTTTGGCTTTGATTATACTGACAACGAGTACATGAAAATCTTCATGTACCTCCTCGTCGGCGGCTCGGCAGCGCTGTTGGAATGGACGCTCTTTTATATTTTCTTCCGCCTTCTGTCTGCTGGCGAAGTCTTTTCCATGCAGACCCAGACCGTCCTGGCAGCGACGACGATGGCCTTTGCCACGTCGACGCTGTATCACTACATCCTGTGTAACCGCTTCGTCTTCGACAGCGGCAGCCGATATCATCGCGGGACGGAAGTGTCCCTGGTCTTTCTCGTCAGTGCCATCGGCCTGGGCTGGAATCTCCTGCTCATGTGGCTGTTTACATCGCCGGCTATTTTAGGCCTGAATCCGATGGTTTCGAAGATCATGGCCAGCGCTATCGTCACCGTTTGGAATTATGTATCGCGTAAAAAATGGATTTTTAAGTAAGGGGGTGTCTCTATGGCACGAGCAGCGCGGATTATGGAAATTTTGCAGGATATGATTCATATTGACAGTGAAACGAATACACCCAAGGAAAGGCAGATGGAAGTCTATCTGCAGCAGTTCTTCTCTCACCTCGACGGCGTCGCCAGCGGCCTCATCCATGTGCCCGACGACAACTGCCAGCGGTCTGTCGTCTACGGCCTGGTCCGCGGCAGTACGGGGCATACGGTCATTTTCATGAATCATCACGATGTCGTCGATGTAGAATCCTATGGCTATCTGCGGGATCAGGCTTTTGACCCGCAAGGCCTCTATAAGGCCCTGGAACGGGCGCCTCTCAGTGAAGACGTGCGCCGCGACTGGGAAAGCGGCGAATGGCTCTTTGGAAGGGGATCGTGTGACATGAAGGGCGGCGCGGCCGCGCAATTAGCCGTCTTTGAAGACTATGCGTCCCAGCCGGGAAGGGCCAGCCTGATTTATTTATCCCTGCCCGATGAGGAAACGTATTCGGCCGGCATGCGGACGGCCATTACCCTGCTCAATGAATTGAGTTCTTCTTATGGCTTGACCTACGACATCCTCATCGATAGCGAACCGAACCACAAAGAGCAGGGACAGCTCGTTGCCTATACCGGTTCGGTCGGCAAGATACAGCCCGTCGTCCTGGTCCAGGGCAAGCCCGTCCATATCGGCTGCTATGACAAGGGTATCAATCCCGTGGGCATCCTGGCTCACCTCATCGCGGCGACCGAAGGCAGCCAGGAGCTGACCGACTGCTGTGACGGCGAACAGACGCCGCCACCGGCCTGGGTCTACCTCCGGGATCGCAAGGAACGCTACGATGTGACCCTGCCCCAGCGCGTGGCAGCGGCCTTGAATCTGCTGACCTATGATAAGACGCCAGACGATGTCATGTATGTCCTGCTGGAAGAAACGCGGCGGGCCGTCCACGAAGTGCAACAGACCATGGGCAGTGACCTGCCCGTTTCCGTCTGCAGTGCGGCGGAACTCTTGCAGCAGGCTTCGGCTTACCCCGGTTTCGACGTCTTCTATGAAGCGGCCCAACAGGCTTCTTTCGTCGCCTTGCAGGATGGGCGCAGTACGTATGTCGAAGAAACGATACATCTCTTAGAGCAGATCCTCGATTTCACCGGCATGACGGCGCCCATGGCTGTCGTCGCCTTTGCGCCGCCCTATTATCCGGCCGCCGACAGCCTGGCTTTCCCGACGCCGGCCTTTACGGGGCTGCTGGAAAAGATTGCTTCTATGATGGATGTCCGCTTCGACCGCTATTTCAACGGCGTTTCCGATTGCAGCTACTGCTGTGTCGACCCTGATTTTGACGAAGGCATGGTCGAAAAGAACCTGCTCCTCTGGGGCAAGGCTTATCCCTTCGACTTGGACAGTCTGAAAAAATTGCAGATTCCCTTCCTCCTCCTGGGGCCGTGGGGAAAGGACCTGCACGAACGGACGGAACGCGTCCATATTGAAAGTGTATCGAAAAAATTGCCGCATATCCTCGACGCCATCATTTCTTATGTCGGCCGGCAATAATCATAAAAAGTATGGGAATGGTCGTGAGATGACTAAAAATCATGAAATAATGTAACCCACTTGTAACAAAGATATGGTATACTAGAACATAATAATGTCATAGGTGGCACTATTAAATATCAATAGGAAGCTGGGATTTATGATGAAAAAGAAATCTTTAGTATTGGCTGCTGTTATGGCAGCATGCGCTACTTCCTTTGCTTTCGCTACGCCGCAGACGCAGTGGAACCAGGGACAGTGGCAGCTCGATTTAGGCGCTTGGAACCCGAAAGCTTCGGTTGACTCCAGCAACTGGTCGAAGACTAACTTCTCCGATTATGGATATGGTAAGGAAGACACGAACTCCAAGTGGGACTTCCAGGGCGGCCTCAGCTACGGCCTTTCCGACCGCTGGGCTTTGCAGTACAACTACTACGGCTTGAAGACTAAGAGCGATAACAACAAATCTTACAAGACCGATGGCGATGAACACGAAGTAAACCTCGTTTACTCCATCAACAAGAACTTCGCTGCCTTCGCCGGCTGGAACCGCATTAAAAACGACCTCGGCGGCAACATGAACGACACCAACAACGTCGCTCAGATCGGCTTGATTGCCAAAGCTCCGCTGGCTAAGAACCTCGACTTCTACGCTAAAGGTGCTATCGGTACAGAAAAGACGACCATGTGGGAAGCTGGCCTCGGCTACAGCATCACGCCGGACCTCGACATCAGCGCTGGCTATCGTTACTTGAACACTAAATTGGCTGATGGCGGCGACACCACTTTCGGCAACAAAGACGACGCTAACATCTCCTACAAAGGCTTCATCGCTGGCCTCTCCTATCGCTTCGGCGGCGGCCACAAAGAAGCTCCGGCTCCGGAACCGGTTTACACTCCGGAACCGACTCCGGCACCGGTCGTTGAAACTCCGGTCCAGAAGAACGACTACTACGTTGAAAGCGTTCACTTCGGCTTCGACGAAGACCAGCCGCTCGCTTCCGAACGCGCTAAGATGGACCACTTCGTCCAGGTTGCTAAAGCTAACCCGAACGATACGTTCAAACTCGTCGGCAACACCGATGCTAAAGGCACCGATGCTTACAACGATGACCTCTCCAAACGCCGCGTAGACAACGTTGCAGCTTATGCTGAAAGCCAGGGCATCCCGGCATCGCAGATGCAGCTCGACTACAAAGGCAAGACGGATCCCGTCAGCACCAACGACACCGAACAGGGCCGCGCTGACAACCGCCGCGTAGATATCTGGCAGAATCACTAAAATTAGTGGCTCGTGGCTAGTTGTTCGTGGCTAGTGAAAAAGAAGCTGTCGCATAGCGACAGCTTCTTTTTTTCTATAGGGGCTCGCACGTGGCGCCTCCTACAAGCTGCTAACCCCGAGCCACGAACCACGAACCCCGAGCCACGAACCACGAGCTACGAACCACGAGCCACGAGCCACGAACCACGAACCACGAACCACGAGCTACGAACCACGAACCCCTAGCCCCTAGCCCCTAACCCCTAGCCCCTAACCCCTAACCCCTAACCCCTAAATTCCCTCAAAAAGGGAATTTCTCCTTGCCAAATTTCGCTTTTCACGATATAATAATGTAGCTAACTTAATAAAAGTACTGGTGCGTGGTAATCCGCCGGGGCTTGTGCAATGGGAACCTATGAACCTTGTCAGGTCCGAGAGGAAGCAGCAATAAGTAGATATTTCCATGTGCCACGAGGAAACCTGGCGGGTTATCATACACGAGTACTTTTCAGTTGGTAAAAGCAGCGGTTAGCTGCTTTTTTTCGTATACGGAAGGAAAGGGACTCATGGCATATATTGCATTATACCGTAAGTGGAGGCCGAAGAATTTTGAAGATGTCGTCGGCCAGTCCCATATTACGGAAACCCTGCAAAAAGCGATAGATACGGACAAAGTAGCCCATGCTTACTTGTTTTCCGGCCCCCGCGGGACGGGCAAGACGAGCACGGCTAAAATTTTTGCCCGGGCCATGAACTGTGTCCACGGGCCGACGTCCCACCCGTGCAACGAATGTGAAGTCTGCCGCCATATCATGAGCGGCGAATCCTTGGATGTCGTCGAAATCGACGCCGCCTCGAACCGCAGCATCGAAGACATCCGCACTTTGCGGGAAACGATTAAATTCATGCCTGCCGAAGGGCATAAGAAAATTTACATCATCGATGAAGTGCATATGCTGACGACAGAAGCTTTCAATGCCCTGTTGAAGACCTTGGAAGAACCGCCGGCCCATGTCATCTTCATCCTGGCGACGACGGAACCGGAACGGATTCCCATGACGATTCTCTCGCGATGCCAGCGCTATGAATTCCGGCGCATTACCAGTGACGATATTGCCAAACGGCTGCTCTACGTCGCCGGCCAGGAACAAATCGACCTGACCAAGGGCGCTGCCCATATCCTGGCCGTCCAGGCCGACGGCGGCATGCGCGATGCCCTGAGTATGCTCGACCAGTGCGTCAGCAACACCAACGGCACCATCGACGAAGGCGTCGTCCGCGATTTATTGGGCCTCATCGGCAAAGACTGGCTGTTTTCCCTGGCCCAGGCTATTTTCGATGGCCAAGGCGATGTCATCATCAAAGCCGTCGATGACGTCATCCACATGGGTAAGGAGCCACGGGTCATCCTGACGGAATTGCTGGCTCATCTGCGGGCCATCATGCTCTGTCAGGCCGCTCCCTCGTCGGATACTCTTTCGGCTTATGACGACTGTCTCGATGAGCTTCGCAAGCAGGCCGGTGAACTGACAGCCGAAGCCGTTTTTCAAGTCCTGGCGATTTTGCAGCAGGCCTTATTGACGGCCAAGACGTCGCCGGTCCCGCGCATTGCCGTGGAAATGGGCCTGCTCATGGCGGCGCGGCAGCTGAATCAGCCAACCGTCGTCCATACAGCCGCAGCTACTCCCCAGGCTCCGGAGAAAAAAGGGAAAGCTGGCGACAAGCCGGACGTCATTCCCGTACCGGAAGAAGACGATTACAGCGGCGGCTACGGTCCGGAAGAAGTTGTTCCTTTCCCGGAAGATGAGTTTACCTCTCCCGGACCGGTTCCGCCAGTCCGGCCGGCAGCGCCTGTACCTCAGCCGCAGCGCCCGGTTCCGTCCCCGGCGGCACCTGTCGTAAAGGCTGCGGCTCCGGCAGAAAACAAGGCGCCGGCAACGCCTCCTGCTCCGGCAGCCCCACCTGTCGAGTCGGCCGCATATCAGGACGTCTGGAAAAAGATGTGTGCCATTCTCGATAAGGAAAAGAAGAAAGCCGTCTTGTCCTGTATCCGCAATGGCCGCGTCGTTTACATCGGCGAAGGCCAGGTCATCGTCGCCTTTAAGACGGCCTTTATGGTGAAGCGGGCCAATCGGGAAGATTACTTCAAATTCACCGATGCCGCCTTATCCCAGATCCTGGGCGGCACGTATCACATGCAGGGCTTTTTGGAAGGCGATGCAGAACTTTCGGGATACGAAAAAAAAAAGAGTGAATTGCCCCCGGTGAAGGCCGTAGGAAAAGCCCCGGTACAACCCGAAGATATTCCAGCTCCTGCGCCAGCTCAGGAAGCCACTGAGCCAGGCGATGAAACGGCGTGGCAGCCGGCTTCGTTAGACGATATGGATGAAGCGGAAAGAGCCGCCCTGGAACCATTGCTTAAAAACGTAGGAGACTGTAATATATATATAGAAAACAAAAAGTAAATTTACGCGAAATTAGGAGGAACGCACATGTTTGGTGGAAATATGCAAGGTATGATGAAGAAAGTACAGAAAATGCAGAAAGAAATGAAAAAGCTGCAGGATGATTTGAAGAAACGCACTGTCGAAGCTACCGTTGGCGGCGGTGTCCTGACCATCGTCATGAATGGGGAAAAGAATGTCGAAAGCGTCCACATCGACCCGAGCATCATCGACCCGGAAGATGCGGAAATGCTGGAAGACCTCATGGTCGCAGCCGTCAATGAAGCCAATAAGAAAGTCGACGACATGATGGCTCAGGAAATGAGCAAGATTACAGGCGGTATGCACCTGCCGGGCATGTTTTAATGGATACGCCATTAGATAAGCTGACCGAGCAGTTCCGCCGCCTTCCCGGCATTGGCGTCAAGACGGCCCGTAAGCTGGCTTACTATATCGTTCAGCAGCCCAACAGCCGTGTCGATGAATTCGTCGATGCCATCCGCGATGCTAAACAGAATATGCATTTTTGCTCAGTCTGCTTCAATTTATCGTCCCAGGACCCCTGCCCGATTTGCAGTGACATCAGCCGCGACCGATCGACGATCTGCGTCGTCGAAACGCCGCAGGATGTCCAGGCCATTGAACGCAGCGGTGATTATCATGGGCTCTACCACGTCCTGCACGGCGCCCTGTCGCCCCTGGATGGCGTCAACGTCGAAGACCTGCGCATCCGCGAGCTCCTGCAGCGCCTGGGCAATACGACGGTCAAGGAAGTCATCCTGGCGACGGATCCCGACGTAGAAGGCGAAGCGACGGCGTTATATCTGGCCCGCCTCATCAAGACAGCCGGCATCCGCGTGACCCGCATTGCCCGCGGCCTTCCTATGGGCGGCGACATTGAATATGCTGATGAAGCAACCCTGGCTGGTGCTGTTGCCAATCGGCAGGAAATGTGAGGGTATTATGGAATATCTATGGATAGCCGCAGGCGTTTTCGTCCTGTTTTTAGTGCATAAGCTCATCTTGGCGCCTATGCGCCATTTAGTGGTCAACGTCGTCGTCGGCCTCATCGTCCTGTACGGCGTCAACCATTTTGGCTATCTTTTCGGTTTCCAGCACGTCCCGATTACGGTAGGCACAGGCCTCATCATCGGCCTGTTCGGCCTGCCCGGGGTCATACTGGTTACCTTGTATTACACGTTTTTTTAACCTACGCGAAGAGGGGATATCGTGAAATTAAAGAAATGGGCCGTCCTTGCCTGTACGGCTGCCTTGGCTGTATCAGTCCTGTCGGGCTGCGGCAACAGCGTGTCTACTAAAACTGAAACGGTTTCCAAATCGGACCACCCTGTGGCCCTGACCCTGGATGCCAATATTACGGCTTTACATATGACCAATATCGTGCCGAAGTTATCGGGGAAACTCGTATCGACACCGCTGGCCGTAGGCCAGGAAGTCAAAGCCGGTGAAGTCGTCGTCCAAGTCGATTCGGCGCCGTATCAGCAGAGCGTCAATCAGGCAGAAGCTGAACTGGTAGCGGCTTCTTCGGCATCGACGCCGACGTACAAGACCGTTACCGTACCGGCTGCCAGCAGCGGCGGCGGTGGCGGCGGCGACAACAGCGGCCACCGTGCCGAACTAAAGGCCTGGTACAACATGGGGGCCTTATCGAAAGTAGAATATAACCAGATGATGGCCGATTCCGGCGGTTCGTCTTCACAGGGCGAAACGACACAGACTGTCCAGGTCCAGGAAGCTCCGGCTGTGGATCACGAAAAGATCGCCCAGCTGCAGCAGGCTGTCCAGGCTGCCCGCGATATGATGGGGAATACGACGATTTACTCACCCATTGACGGCCGGGTTACGGCTGTAGCCGATAATCCGTCCGTTGCCGTTGCCGGCAATGTCCTGGCTACGATTCAGCAGATGTCTCCTTTAGTCGCGACCTTTGCCATCCCTGAAATGTACATCCAAGCCTTGCAGGATGCTAAAAAAGACGGCAGCCTGCAGGTATCCATCATCGCCGCTTCGGGTGAAACGGAAACGGGTGAGCTGACGTATTTGGCAACAGAAAAGGATCCGTCCACCGGTTCTTACATGGCCAAGGTCACCTTCAATAATGCCAAGAACCTTTTCGTTCCCGGCGAATTCTATCACGTCCGCATCGCCACGCCGAAGGAAGTATCCCAGATTACCGTTCCCAAGACGGCAGTCCGCACCAAAGACAGCGGTGACTTCGTTTACATCGTCAATGACAGCGGCCTCGCCGATGCCCGTTCTGTCCTGACTGGCGATGAAGAAGATGGCCGCGTCGTCATCCTCGATGGCCTCGATGAAGGCGATATCGTCGTTGCTGATCCGCCGGATTCGCTGGAAATCGGCATGAAAGTTAAATCGTAATGCCAAGGAAGGGTGAGAGCCATTGGTAAAAGAAGAGCATCACAGCAGTTTGTTGAAATCCTTGGAAAAGAGCCTCGACGTCCTCGACCTCTTCGTCGAGTGCAATACGGGCATGACCTTGAAGGAAATCGCTGAGCATACCCATTTGAATACGTCGACGGCTTTCCGCATTGTAAACACGTTGGAACGGCGCCAGTACCTGACCCGCAATGATACGTCCAAGCAGTACCGCCTGGGTCCCCGGGCCCTGGCGCTGGGCTATTCGTCTCACTGGACGGAGAACGTCATCACCTTGGCGAAACCGTATTTACGGCGTTTACAGCAGTTGTTTAACGAAACGGTCAGCATTTACATTGCCGAAGGCGACTGCCGTATCTGCCTGGACCATGTCGAAAGCACCCATTCCCTGCGCCGCGTCATTCCCATTGGCGAATCGCTGCCCCTCTACAAGGGAGCTGCCGGCCGGGTGCTGCTGGCCTGGACGAGCGACGAGGAACGCCAGCGCTACATTGAAAAATACGGCAATATTTCTGAAGAGGAATTTGCCACCATCCGCCATAACGGCTACGCCATTACCCAGGATGAAAGCGAGCATGGGCTGTTTGCCCTGTCTGTGCCTATCTTCAATTTTGAAGGCCAGGTCATCGCGTCTTTGACCATTGCCGGTCCGTCTATGCGCTTTTATGATTCCATCCGTCAGAAGATGTTGTTTACCATGAGCCAGTATGCCTATGAAATTTCCCATTCCTTAGGCTATCGCAAGAAAACATGATGGGCCGCAGATGGACGGCTGACGAGTTTCGCATCGATGCCAGCCTGCTGGCCCCACGCCTGCTGGGACAGTATCTTGTCCATGAAACACCCCAGGGCATCTGCAGCGGCCGTATCGTCGAGACGGAAGCTTATGGCGGCAGTTACGACGGCTTTCCCGATGATGGGGCCCATAGTTTCCGCGGCCTCACCAAGCGGACGGCGCCGATGTTCCATGCCGGCGGTATCAGCTATGTCTATTTGATTTATGGCATGTACTGCTGTTTCAATGTCGTCGCCGGTCCCGAAGGCGAAGGACAGGCTGTTCTCATACGGGCCGTTGAGCCTGCAGCGGGGACGGATCTCATGGCAGCGCGGCGGAAAGCCCGGAAAGCCGGCAAGAATCTGACCAATGGTCCGGGAAAGCTCTGTCAGGCCATGGCTATTACGCGGGAGGAAAACACCTTAGACTTGACGTCTTCCGGGCTGTATATTGCCCATCCTGAAGAAGACGTCCCCTTTGCTGTTGCCGTTTCGCCGCGTATCCATATCGATTACGCCGTACATGGGAAATCTTTTCCCTGGCGTTTTTATATCAAAGACAATCCTTACGTATCCAAGGTGTGAATATTTTAGGGGGAGATTACTATTATTGAATTCAGAGAATTTCGCTTAGAAGATAAACCACTTATAGATGACTATTTTCATCAGAAAAGATATGAACAGGCAGACGCTACGTTCATGACGCTCTTTGCCTGGCAGAAGCCGTATGAAATCCAGTGGGCTGAAGAAGACAATGTCCTCTATATCCGCTCGGGCCGCGGCAAGAAACAGTTCTGGATCCCGCCCTTTGCCCGTAAAGACGGCAGCTTCGTCAAAGGCGTCCTGCGCATGCACGAATGGTTCGATGAACACGGCTATCCGTTCCTGATGAAAGGCGTTACGCCGGAAGCCGTCGAACGCATCAAGGCCCTCTGTGAAGACTGTTATGACTTCACGCCGGACCGGGACAATTATGAATACGTCTATCTGACCCAGAGCCTGATCAACTTGTCCGGCAAGAAATACCGCCAGAAGAAGAACAATCTCAATCACTTCCGTAATCAGTATTTCGGCAACTGGGAATACGTCCCCATTACGGAAGACATCTTCGATGAATGCCTGGCTGCGGAAAAGACCTGGTACGACCAGCATGAAGCCGGCGACGAAGACGATGAACTCTTGGGCGAACGCCATGCCATCGAAACGGTCTTCAATAACTGGGAAGTCCTCCAGCCGACGGGCGGTGCCATCCGCATGTACAATAAAATCGTCGCCTTCTCCATCGGTGAGATGCTCAACGACGATACGGCTATCATCCACTTTGAAAAGAGCGACCCGACGATCCGCGGCCTCTATCAGGTCATCAATCATGAATTCGTCGTCCATGCCTGGCCGCATACGACGTATATCAACCGTGAAGAAGATATGGGGATTCCCGGCCTGCGTCATTCCAAGGAATCGTACAATCCTGACCATTTCGTTGAAAAATACGACGTTACACTGCGCCAGAAATAAGGGGGCTTTTCTATGCATTTCCGCTTAGCGACTGAATCGGACCGGGGCCTCGTCGAAAGCCTTTGGGATTACTGCTTTGAACACCGGGAAGATCCTTTCTTCCAGTGGTACTTCAATCATTTTTACCAGCCTGGAAACGTCCTCATGGGCTTTGAAGGCGACGATATGGCCTGCCTGACCCATCTCAACCCGTATACCCTTTGTCTGCGCGGCAAAGCCATCGATACGTCATATATCGTCGGCCTGGCGACTCATCCGGCAGCCCGGCGCAGCGGTGTCGGCGGGAAACTGCTGACAGCGGCTTTAGAGGAAATGAAGCGCCGCGGTCATTATATCCATATCCTCATGCCCAGCAAGGCCGGTTTCTATCAGCCCTATGGCTATGAACTCTACTGCCATCAGTGGAAGGAAACGATGCCGTTAGAATCCCTGCGTCCGCTGACGGACCGGACCGTGCGCTATGCCTTTGTCAACAGTCCGGACCAGTGGCCTTATCTGGCAGCCATTTATGAAGGCTATACGAAAGGATTGTCCGGCTATGCCCTGCGCGATGAAAAAAGCTGGCGGAGCCATATCGAGGCCCAGCTGGCCGAAGGCAATATCGCCGTCTGCTTCGATGGCGATGAACCTATCGGCTATGCGTTCTATCAGCTGGGAGAACCGACCATCATCAGCGGTGAATTCGTTTACACCTGCCGCAAAGGGAAGCGGGGCCTCTTGGGTTACATGTACAATCACCGTTCCCAGGGCGAAGCCTTCCAGTGGAATGAAGGCATCCATGACCAGTCCTACCGCTTCTATCCCGACGGGAAACAGGGCCATGAAACGATGCCCTTCATGACAGGCCGCATCGTCGACGTCAAAGGGGCGCTGGAACAGCTGCCTTATCAGGCAGACGGGACGGTCACTTTCCATACGGAAGACCCGCTGGCAGATTGGAACTGCGGGACCTTTACCTTGAAAGTAAACCATGGTAAACCCGAAGTTATCCGGGAAACAGATAAAGCGGCCGACGTCACCATGCCCATCGGCACCCTGGCCCTGCTGGCCTTCGGCGCCATGGATGTAAACGACCTGGCCTTTAACGAAAAACTCCAGGGAAGCGACAAAGCCCTGCAGACCCTGCAGGACCTCTTCCCGACCGAAAAAAACTGGATCAACGAATGGTATTAGGGGAGTTAGTGGCTCGTTGTTAGTGGTTCGTGTCTCGTAGGGGCTCGCACGTGGCGAGCCCGCTTCAGGATATGTGTAATTTCCCAAGCCGATTAACCAGAGCATCATCCAACGCCATGGCGTGAACTAGCCACTAGCCACTAAACACTAACCACAAAAAAAATAGGCTGTCGCACAAGCGACAGCCTATTTTTTTCATCAATAATCAGCAGAAAAGTCCTTTGCAAAAGGCTACCCATTTAGTATAATAAGAAAATCAACGTATGTTGTTTATTGATTACTAGGGGGAATTTAGTATGGAAAGTCAATTTTTTACGTCCTTCCTGATGATCAGCGATTGGCGGACAGTCTTATTCTTAGCTGTCCTGGCTGTTCTCTTCGGACTCATTCATTATTTGTATCATAAGCGTAAGATGGGGTTCTCGCTCGTCGTCTGTGTCGGCATGGTGGCCGGGGCTTTATTGGGCCTGGTCATGCAAATGATGGCTGGCTTCCCGGATGATCCGACGAAAGTCGTCTTCATCAAGGAAACGACGAACTGGTTCCAGCTCTTCGGCAACGGCTATATCGATCTCATCAAGATGATCGTCATTCCGCTGGTCATCATTTCCATTGCTCACGTCGTCATCAATATGGATTCTGGCAAGACCATGAGCCGGCTGGTCAAGCGGACCCTGCTGGTGACCCTGGTCATGACCGCTATTGCCGCCGTCATCGGCATCGTCTTCGGCATCCTCTTCGATGTCGGTTCGGGCAGTGCCATCAGCAGTGAAGCAGCTAAAGCCAAACCGAAGGATGTCATCAGTGTGGCTTCGACCTTGCGGGCTCTCATTCCGGGGAACCTCGTCGATTCCATGGTCAAGAACAACGTCATCGGCATGGTCATCTTCGGGGCCGTCTTTGGCCGGGCCATCTGGTGGGTCAAAGCGGATAAGCCCGACATGGAAGCCTTTTTGCATAAACTCATCGACGGCCTGCACAAGACGATGATGAACATGGCCCTGCTCATTTTGGACTATATGCCCTGGGCTGTCATCGCCTTATTAGCCAACACCATTGCCCAGAAAGGCCTGGCAAGCATCCTCGACGTCGGCATCTTCATCATCGCCCTGTATGTCGCCCTCATCGTCCAGTTCATCATTCAGATCCTGGCCGTCATGCTGCACGGCATCAATCCCATTCACTACCTGAAGAAAAGCGTGGCCTTGCTCATCCTAGCCTTTACGTCCCGTTCCAGTGCCGGCTGCCTGCCGGTTACCATTGAAACCCTGGTTACCCGCCTCGGCGTCGACCAGGGGACGGCCAGCTTTGTCGCCGGTTTTGGTACGACAGCCGGGATGCAGGGATGTGCCGGCGTCTTCCCGGCCATGCTCATCGTCTACGTCTGCCATCTGACTGGGACGCCGCTGGATATTACCATGCTGGTCATGACCGTCATTGTCGTCACCATCGGATCGCTGGGCATTGCCGGGATTCCCGGTACGGCGACCATGGCTGCTTCAGTAGGCCTGTCCGGTGTCGGCATGGCCTCATCGTTCAGCCTCATCGGCCCGATCCTGGCCATCGACCCGCTCATCGATATGATGCGCACCATGGTCAACGTTTCCGGTTCCGTCACCAACTCCATCATGATCGACAAACAGCTGGGGACACTGGACATGACAAAATATAATAGCCACTAACCACTTAAAAGGGCTTGTCGCACGACGACAAGCCCTTTTCCTTTTTGCCAAATAGGTGTAACATAAAATTATAATTACCCTTATCGCATGGAGGTGTTTCTATGGATTCTTTAGGCTATTTTGGCAAGTGGTTCCCGACAGAGCATAAGAAGTACACGGCCATCATTGCCATGCTGTATGTTGGTGTCGTGACGACGGTTTTGAGCGTCTTATTTGAAGTCGCCCTGCGGGGACTGGCTATGATCGGCCTCTTTGGCGGTCCGGCCGGCGTGCGGCGGACTATGGATGTTCTGGCCTTTTTCAGCGGCCTCAATACGCTGGTCACGCTGGCCCTTCTCGTCATCATGATTTACCTGCTCTATAAGACACGGGCTTTGGCTTATCTGCTCAAAATGTTCCTGGGCTATTTTGTCGTAGACCTTTTGTTGATTTTGATTGCGGAAATTTTTAATGGGACGGTGGCTGCGATTCTCTGTATCTTAGGTATCATCGCTACTATTTATGTGAATCGCCGCCGCTGGCACTACATCAGTAAATACCGCCGCTATATTTACTACGTCATCCTCAGCTGGCTTGTCAGTGCCCTTTGTACGGCAGCTGTCGTCGGCCACATCGTCTATAGTATGACCCAGTTGATGTTCGGCATGACCCGCGGCGGCCTTGGGACTTTCGTCGGCTATGCCGTCCTCCTGGTCCTGGTCTGGATGATTCCTGTTTTCTGCCAGCATTATATCTATCGCCGGGAAGAACGGCTGGGGACTTCCTTCTATCAGGCCTTCCGCCTCATGTGTACCGTCCCGTTGACGGCCCTGTTTTTCATCTTTGGTATTTCTTCCCTGGCGTCGATTGGCACCTTGAGCGGTGAAAACATGTTTACATCGTTTGACTTTGACGATACAGGCGATAACCAAGCCAACGAACAAAACAATAAAAGCATGATGTCAACGCAAAATGTAAACGGAGTAAATGAAAAATACTGCCCTCATTGCGGCCGTCCCATCGCGGCGGATGCTGTCTTTTGCAGTCATTGTGGCAAACCCGTCCATACGTGCCCGCAATGCCACCAGCCCGTCGACCCGTCGGCGAAATTCTGCCCATCCTGTGGCGCCCAGCTGCAGATCCCTGAAGCGAAGGGCCGTTATCCGATGGCTGTACAGCCGGAGGCAAAGGCTGTCCATCCTGAAATAAAGCCGTCGAGACCTTCTGTGGTTCCGTCGTCGGAAGCCATTCCCTTTAAAACACAGTTACAGGCGCATCGCCATCTCCTCATCGCCCTGGCCTGTGTCCTCGTCGTAGCCATTGCCGGCGGCTTCTGGTACGCCCATGAAGGAAAAGCCGTTCCGGCCAAGGGAAGTGCTGTATCGTCCGAGCCTGCCAAGACGGCTGATTCTGAACTTTCTTTAAACGGTGTTTACCTGGGGCAAAATTGGGATGAAGCTAAAGATGGACTGGGCCGGGAACTGAGCACTTCGGACAGTAAAGACGGTGCCGTTCATCATAAGTTTAACGATATGGATGTCGTCGTCAAAGACGGCAAGGTCATCATGCTGACGTCGGCCTCAGCGGCAGCACAGAGCAAACGGGGCATCCATCAGGGCAGCTCTTGGGATGACGTCGTCAATGCCTATGGCGACGATTACCAGGCTTCGGAATATGGCGCCCAGATCCATTACGAATATACCTTTAAGACAGACGATGGAAAACCGGGGATTTTACGCTTTGCTGTCAGCAAGAACAGCCAGACCGTAGAATACATCAGCGTCCGCCTGGCTGATGAACAGACAGATGGGGCGAAACAGGCTTTCCTGGCCTATCACAAGGCTATTTCCGGTCATCACCTGCAAGAAGCCTTCCAGATGCTGACTGGAGAATTCCAGAATTCTGTTGGCGGGTATGATGGCTACGTGCCGGGGTATGCCAATACCTTGTCCAGCGACGTTTCCAATATCCGTAAAATCGCTTCCGGCGGCGATAAGGCGACGTTTTCCTTTGCCCTGAAAGCACGGGACCGCATCCCGGGCAGTTCACAGGTCAAAGTCCAGTATTTCAACGGCCAGGTGACGATGATAAAGGATGGGAACACCTGGAAAATCAGCGATATGAGTGCCAAGAAGACGGGGGAACATGTGGAATAAGTGGTATGTCCGGCATAAACGGAAAATAAAACGCATAGGGGCGATCATCTTGATTGCCGCCGCCGTCCTCTATGGGCTCTGTTTCTACATGAGTTATAAGGCGGCGGATATATTCAACCAAGTCGTCGCCGAGCGCCAGCTCTTTCCCGGTACGGTTACGGTGGAACGCCTGACAGCGACGCCAGGCGGGACGGTTTCTTTTGAGAACCTGGTATGGAACGATGATGAAGGTGACACGCTGGTCCAGATCCCGGAAGGCCAGTTCACCGTCAAGTTAAGTGATGTCCTGACGGCTCATATCGGCACGCAGACGGTGGAAGAGGTTACCTTGAATAATGCCTATATTCATTTGATTTTTAATGATAAAATGGAATTACAGCATATCAAGAAGGCCCATGACCATCAAAGCAGTGATCCGCGGGATTTCATCAAGGTCACAGGGCCTAAGAGCAACCGCCCCTTCAATTGCCACGTCGCCCTGCATCAGAGCGTCATCGAAGCCGAAGCGCCAGGCCGCTATTTCAAAATCGGCGATGTTGAGTTCTCTTCTGACATCCATACCAAGGGCCAGACGAATATCGATTTGCGGGCCGGCCATTTTTCCGGCACGATTGATGCCAAGTCCCTGCGTATCCGCGGGAGCCTGGATTTCAAACCGGAAACGCCGCAGTATAACTTGTCCCTCTTGCTGAGCGGCTGCAATCCCCGTTCTCTCGGGGCCGGCCTGGACATCGATGACCCGGCGACGGTTTCGGCCGACATCCGCGGCCCCTTATATGCCCCGGTCATCGACGGTACTTTGAAGATGGACCGCCTGGATATTACGGCCCTGGTCTTTACTGATGTCGTAGGGCAGGTCCATTATGAACAGGGCCTGCTCGATGTGAGCGAAGTCACAGCTGGCGTCTTTGGCGGCTCCATGAAAGGCCATGGGCAGGTCAACCTGGACGATAAATCGTATACGGCGGACATGACCGGGTCCCAGCTCAAAGGCGGCATTGCGGCCCATGACCTCTTCCTGCGCTGCAACGTCGACTTGAACCTGCACATGGAAGAAAATAAAACGGCCCATACGAAGGCCATTTATGGTGATTTCCAGTCCGGCCCGGGCCGCTATCACCAACTGCCCTTCCGGGGGATTTCCGGGTCCTTTGCCCAGGATGGCAAGACCTTGAACTTCCGGGACGTCGTCATTTCCATGTTCTTCGGCGACGTGTCGACGGATGCTTTTTCCATTGTCAATGGCAAGGTCAAGATTGGCGCTATCAACATTGACTATAAGAACGGCAAACGGAGCCGCTGGGGGAAGGGCGGTCCCCAAGAAGTCCCGTGAAAAACATGATGGATAGAGAAAGGAGTTTTTACTATGGATATTTCCCGATATTTAGCCCAAGAAGGAGAAAAAATCGATTTGTCCCAGTGGCCGACGGCCTGCGATGTGGATATCGACAAGAAGAAGGTCAAAGGCGAATTGCTGGACCAGACGATTGCGGAAATGCAGGATTTACAGGAAAAACTCTGTGCCGACAACCACTATGGCCTGATCATCGTCCTGCAGGCCATGGATGCGGCCGGGAAAGACGGTACGGTCAAACACGTCTTTGCCCACCTCAATCCGGCCGGTGTCAAAGTACACAGTTTCAAGAAACCGAGTCTGGAAGAAATGGATCACGACTATATGTGGCGCATCAATAAGGCCCTGCCCGGCCGGGGTGAAATCGGGATCTTTAACCGCTCGCACTATGAAGAAGTCGTCGTCGCCCGCATCCACAACCTCATCAAGAGCGATGGCATGCCGGAAAAACTGGTCCGTAAGGATATCTGGGAAACGCGCTACCGCCAGATACGCGACTGGGAACGGTATTTATCTGAAAATGGGTTCCCTATGGTCAAGATTTTCCTTCATCTGTCGAAAGATGAACAGAAGAAACGCCTTATCGACCGCATCCTGACCAAGCAGAAAAATTGGAAGTTCGACATGTCCGATATTGAGGAACGCAAGTATTGGAACCGCTATCAGAAAGTCTATGGCGAAGTCCTGGCGGCTACGTCGACGAAGTACGCTCCCTGGTACATCGTCCCGGCTGATGACAAGTGGTATACGCGCTATGTCGTCGCACAGATCGTCCTCAAGGAACTCAAGGCCATTGACCCGAAATTCCCGAAATTATCACCGGAAGTCGAAAAGCAGCTGGCCCAGTTCCGCCAGCTCCTGAAAGAAGTCGATATCAAGGACTTGAAGAGCATCAAGAATGTCATTAATGAACAAAAGGATAAATAAGAAGTATTCCAGACTGTGTCCAATGTGATATAATAAGGACGGTTCAAGGAAATCGATGAATTTCCGTACGCGTTTTGAGACATATCTCAAGGAGGTACCGTTATGCTCGATGCAAAAGTAAAAGAATTAATCAACACCCAGATCAATCAGGAATTCTATTCGGAATATTTGTATTTAGCTTTTGCCAACTATTTCTATGACAATGGCCTCGACGGCTTTGCCAACTGGTATGATGTCCAGGCCCAGGAAGAACGGGATCACGCTATGCTCATGCGGACCTATCTGCATAACAATGGCGAACGCGTTACCTTCTCGGCTATTGCCGAACCGCAGAACGACTTTGACAGCATCAAAGCGGTCCTGAAAGCCGGCTTGGCCCATGAACAGTATGTTACGTCGCTGATCAACAAAATCTATCAGGCTGCCGATAAAGTCCATGATTACCGGACCATGCAGTGCTTCGACTGGTTCGTCAAGGAACAGGGCGAAGAAGAAAAGAACGCCGACGATTTGATCAAGAAGTACAAGATGTTCGGCAGTGATGCCAAAGGCCTCTATGCCTTGAATCAGGAATTACTGGCCCGGACGTATGTCGCTCCGACGTTAGTTTTATAAGATCCGTATAATTTCATAGTGCAATCAGGTGCGTATGCTCAATAGAGAAGTCCGGTGAAAAACCGGCGCGGTCCCGCCGCTGTAAGGAGGAGCCAGGCTGCAATGATGTCACTGTACGTTTGCGTATGGGAAGGCGCAGCCAGGGCCATGAATCCGAGCCAGAAGAACTGCCTGATTCGGATCACCGATTGACCTGCGAGTGATGGGGATGGGGATTGTAATAGCTGGTGGTATGGTACTGGCTATTATTGACTGCGTGTATAAAGGACCTCGCATGATGGTGAAACTTCATGAGAGGTCCTTTTTTTATATTCATTTTTACTAAAGGAGAGATGACTATGTTCCACAAAAAATTGAAAACCGCGTTAATCTTGTCTTTGGCCCTGACTTCATTTGGTGCTTTTTCGGCGCCTTCTTTTGCTGCCGGCTATACGCTGAACCCGGAAGTCAAGGACGCCACGCCGGCTTTGAAACAGGCCGCTGAAATCGGCGTCCGCACGTATAATAACCCAGAAATGCAGAATGAAGCCAATAAAGACGCCATCCTGGTACTGAGTTTCGGTACGACCTATAAGGACAGCCGCCAGAAGACCATCGATCAGACCGTTGCCGACATCAAAGCGGCCCATCCGGATCAAAAGGTCGTCGTCGCCTTTACGTCGCATATCATCGTTGACCGCATCAAGGCTAAAGAAGGCCTGACCATACCGACGCCGGAACAGGCCATGGCTCAGTTGAAAAAAGAAGGCTATACCCGCGTAGCGATTACCTCCCTGGATATCATCCCCGGTATGGAATATGCGTATGATACGGCTATTTTTGACCTCTACAAACATGATTTCAAGAAATTGACCATCGGCACGCCGATCATGTACTGGATGGGCCAGGAAGGCCAGCGCGACGACATCGCTGAATTCGTCAAAGCTTTTTCGACGCAGTTCCCGAAAATCGGCAAGAAAGATGCCATCCTGGTCATGGCCCATGGTACGCCGCACCCGTCTAATGCCTATTATTCCGTCGTCCAGAACCGCCTCGATGCCGCGAACCTGGGCAACGTCTACATCTATTCCGTCGAAGGCTGGCCCCATCTGGATACGGTCATTCCCCAGCTGAAAGCCAAGGGAATCAAGAATGTCATCCTCATGCCGATGATGATGGTCGCCGGGGACCATGCCAATAATGATATGGCCGGCGCCGATGCCGATTCGCATAAGAGCATTTTGGAAAAAGAAGGTTTCAAAGTCACTCCGTATATCCATGGCCTCGGAGAAAACGCGGCCGTCCGCCAGATGTTCGTCGAACGGGCTGATGAAGCCTGGAATGCCCTGGAAGCCCAGTAATTTGACTTCATGGAATTTTTTCCTACCAAATTAGTCCATCCTTTTCGTCTATCATTCCATATGCTTCCTTTGTATAATGAAATCACGAAATGCATATAACAAACGTGAAGAAATAGGAGATGGAAGACATGAAACAAGTGAAAATAATTACAGCCCAAGAAGCAGCTCAGCTCGTCAAAGACGGTGACGTCGTCACGACGAACGGGTTCGTCGGTTCCGGCCAGCCGGAAGCCCTGACCAGCGCACTGGAAGAACGCTTCCTCAATACGGGTTCGCCGAGAGATTTGACGCTCATCTATGCCGCTTCCCAAGGGAATACGGATGGCCGCGGTGGCGACCACTTCGCCCATGAAGGCATGCTGAAAAAAGCGATCCTCGGCCACTGGAATGCCGTTACAGCGCTGCAGAAACTGGTCAATGAAAATAAAATCCAGGCCTACAACCTGCCGCAGGGCACGCTGTCCCAGTATTTCCGTGACGTCGCAGCCCATCGCTTAGGCACGATTACCCACGTCGGCCTCGATACCTTTGCGGACCCCCGCATCAGCGGCGGCCGCCTCAATGACGTCACGAAAGAAGACTTCGTCAAAGTCATCAACATCGAAGGCCATGACCAGCTCTTCTATCCGCGCATGGATATGAATATCGGCTTCATCCGCGGGACTTATGCCGATGAATGGGGCAACGTCGTCCTGACCAAGGAAGTATCGCCTTTCGATGCGACACCGCTGGCACAGGCTGTCCACAACAGCGGCGGCATCGTCGTCGTCCAGGTCGAAAAGATCGTCAAAGGCGGTACGCTCGACCCGAAACTGGTCAAAGTACCGGGTATCTATGTCGACTACGTCGTCCAGGTCGATGACGAAACGAAACGGCAGCAGTCCTTCGATTGCGAATACGATCCGTCCCTGACCGGTGAAACGACGATTCCTGTCAAAGCCCTGGATCCGGCTCCGCTCAATGCCAAGAAAGTCATTGCCCGCCGGGCCGCCCTCTTACTCCTCCATATGAGCAATGAAGCCGTCATCAACTTGGGTATCGGCATTCCGGAACTCGTCTCGTCGGTTGCCAACGAAGAAGGTATCGGTGACAGCCTGACTATGACCGTCGAAGCCGGGGCTATCGGCGGTGTGCCTCTCGGCGGCGTCCGCTTCGGGGCTTCTGTCAATGCCGAAGCCTATATGGACCAGGCCACACAGTTCGACTTCTACGATGGCGGCGGCCTGGACCTGACCTGCCTGGGCCTGGCCGAATGCGATAAAGAAGGCAATATCAACGTATCTAAGTTCGGTACGCGCATTGCCGGCTGCGGCGGCTTCGTCAACATCACTCAGAATACCAAGAATGTCGTCTTCTGCGGGACCTTTACGACAGGGAAACTCCGCGAAGAAATCAAAGACGGCGAACTGCATATCCTGCAGGAAGGGAAAGTCAAAAAATTCGTCCCCGAAGTCGGCCACATCACCTTCAGCGGCAACTATGCCCGGAAACATAAACAGCATGTCCTCTACATCACGGAACGGGCTGTCTTTGAAATGAAAGAAGACGGCGTCCACCTGACCGAAATCGCACCGGGCATCGACCTCCAGAAAGACGTCCTCGACCAGATGGGCTTCACGCCGATCATCGACGAAGTCAAAGTCATGCCGGCCTTCCTCTTTGAAGATAAGCCCATGGGCTTGAAAAAGATGAAAGAAGAAATGAATAAATAATAGTTTGTAGTACAGAGTTTGTAGTTTGCAGAAAGGCTCCCCTGATAGGGGAGCTGGCCGCCGAAGGCGGTCTGAGAGGTTTTGACACAGCCGCGGACTACGCTATGAGTTGCGGACTGTAAAGAAAAAGAGGCTGTCGTATTTGCGACAAGCCTCTTTTTTTGATTGTAGGGGCTCGCACGTGGCGAGCCCGTCAGGTATATGTTATGATGCCTGTGACCGATTTGCATGGGCGGGCGCCCCACGTGGGCGCCCCTACAGAAAAAGAGGCTGCCTTAATAGGACAGCCTCTTTTTCACTTCGATAAGGACAGGGTCCGTTCAATGAGCGGTTTATAGGTTTCGTATTTCTTCTTCAAGGCTTCTAAGTCATACTGGCGGTAGGACGGCTGGTTCTTCATGTTCTGGAAGGCATTGAGCAGGATGGAATGGAGCCGGTTGCTGCTGATGACGTAGAACGAATCGGCGTCATTGTGGATGTTCCGCTTGTTCTTTTTCAGGAAGCCCGTCTTATAGTTGGAATAGAACGACAGGTCTTTGCCGGTGTACATGTCGTCGCTGACCGTTGGCAAAAGGACGCCGGTCGTTAAGTGCGGATTCTTTTCCAGGCCTTCGAAAATACTTTTGATATGTTCTTTCCGTTCTTCCGCTGTCAGACGGTATTCGATATCGGTCAGGTAGATATAGCCCGATTCGACGTAGCGCAATAGCGATGTCGTCGGCATGATGAACGTGATTTCCGAGGCATTGAGGATTTCTTCCCACGTGACGCAGAGGCGCTGGATGGCAAAGGCCTGTTCCGGTGATACGCCTTCGCTGATGTGGTCGAAGACTTCGTGAGGCAGGAGGAATTCAAAGCCGATGGTCAAGTAGAAGAAGAATTTCGTCGTCGCATAGAAAGCCGTGCGATAGCCGAGTTCTTCCAGCCCCAGGGAGCTGACCGTCGACATGAGCGGTTTCTTTTCGGCACCGTTGAAACTGAATTTTTCATAAATATCGCCGACTAACGATTCATCGAAGATATAGGTGCACAACTTGAAATGGGGCTGTGTGTCCAGTGCATACTGGACGACAAAAGAACCTTTGAGGATGATGAGGTTGGCATTCGATGTATCTTTGATGTCGTAAAAAACGAAGTCGATATCCAAAAAATTATCGAGCGTGCGATAGACGTTGAGCAGGTCGTCGAAGTTGTTTTCGATTTTGTCCAGGTCCAGGCCGACGCGGATGGTCAGCTTATGCTGCAATTTCAGGCCATCGAAATACTTCCAGAATCCCGTTTTGTATAAGGTGCAAAATTCGCCTAAGACCAGTAGTTCCCCGTCGGTCTCTAAACTCTGGATCCCCTTTTGCAATACATCGGATAAGAAGTCTGACGTATCGTGATGGCCTGTGATGACCTGGATGGACGGGCGGTTCTCCTTGCCTTTGGGGGCACGATTCTGGTTCAGCGTCGTCCGATAGGCGGCGCAGAGGTACTGGCCGATTTCAAAGCCCAAGTCGTCCGTGCTTTCGGAAATAGGGAAGGTTTTAAAGAACTTGGCCTCTTTCTTCTGCTTAGTGATCAGTTCGGCAAAGTATTGCCCCATTTCTTCATTGATTCGTTCGACATAACGGGAAGACGGTAATTTCGTGCCGTTGCTCCACTTATTGACATAGGATACGTCATAACCGACGACATCGGCCAGGGAGATGAACTTGGCCTGTGTAAATGTAATGAGCCGTTTTAGCGTTGAAGCGTAACCATCTGAAATCACGTTGTAACCTCCTTCGATACGAAATTAGCATATTTTTCATGTGGCATACCTATAGTTTTTAATCTATATGAAATATATTCATTATCCGTATAAATTTAATTCAATCAAGCACGTACATTTTATCACATGCATTGGTGAATCACAACGATTTTGACAAAAAAATTCACATGGACTTAATTCTATGCAAAAAAGGGCAAGCCTTTCCTGTTTTGTTCCAACTTGGTCATTTGTATACTGTAGTCACAAGGTTGGTTCAAGGCAAGGCCAATCAATAAGACATAGTTAAATAATTTTATAACTATAGTAGGAGGTTTTTCACATGGCTTACAAGAATATTAAATTCGTCAACGAAGATGGTATCGGTATTTTAACGATCAGCCGCCCGAAGGCTCTCAACGCATTGAACACGGAAACAGTTACGGAACTGAATGACTGCGTTGGCAAAATCGAAGCTGACGAATCGGTAAAAGTTGTCATCATCACGGGCGAAGGCGCTAAATCCTTCGTAGCTGGCGCTGACATCGTTGAAATGTCCACCAAGAACCCTGTCGAAGGCCGTAAATTCGGTAAGATTTCCCAGGATACGTTCACTCGCATCGAAAACCTGCCCCAGCCGGTCATCGCTGCTGTCAACGGCTACGCTCTCGGCGGCGGCTGCGAACTCGCCTGCGCTTGCGACTTCCGTTATGCTTCTGAAAACGCTAAATTCGGTCAGCCTGAAGTTGGCCTTGGCATCACACCGGGCTTCGGCGGCACTCAGCGTCTCCCCCGTGTCGTAGGCCGCGGCTATGGCAAAGAAATGATTTTCCGTGCCAACATGATCGACGCTCAGGAAGCTCATCGCATCGGCCTGGTCAACAAAGTTGTTCCTCAGGCAGAATTGATGGACGCCTGCAAAAAGGTAGCGAAAGAAATCATGGGCAACGCTCCGATCGCTGTACAGCTCGCTAAGACGGCTATCAACCGTGGCATCAACTGTGACGTCGTTACAGGTATCGCTTACGAAGACGAAGTATTCGCCCTCTGCTTCTCCACGGCAGACCAGAAGGAAGGCATGGACGCATTCGTCAACAAACGCGCTAAACACTTCCAGGGCAAATAATAGAGCCAGTGCTTGATTGTTAGAAGGAGGGGCTTCGCATGGCAGCTGAACACTTCATGCGACAGTCCCTTTCCTATAAACCTTTAGTATGGAATAAGAATTATTTTTAGGAGGAACAATAACCATGGATTTTAAACTCAGCGAAATGCAGCAGGACATTGCAAAATTGGCAAAAGACTTTGCTGAAAAAGAATTGGCACCGACTGTCAAAGAACGTGACGAAAAAGAAGTATTTGACCGCGCTATCCTCGACAAAATGGGTACTCTCGGCCTTCTCGGCATCCCCTGGGAAGAAGAAAACGGCGGCGTAGGTGCTGACTTCCTCAGCCTGGCTGTCGCTTGCGAAGAAGTCGCTAAAGTCGACCCGTCCATCGCCCTCAGCTTCGAAGTACACACCATGCTCTGCTCCTGGCCAATCTGGAAATTTGGCACAGCGGAACAGAAAGCTAAATTCCTCAAACCCCTCGCAGAAGGCACAAAACTCGGCGCTTTCGGCCTCACGGAACCGAACGCTGGTACCGACGCTTTGAACGGCTCCACCGTCGCTACGAAAAACGAAGATGGCAGCTACACCCTGAACGGCTCCAAAGTATTCAACACCAACGGCGGCGAAGCTGACGTTACCGTCGTATTCGCTTCCACGGACAAATCCAAAGGCGCTAAAGGCATGAGCGCTTTCATCCTCGAAAAAGGCATGGAAGGCTTCACCTATGGCAAAGAAGAAGTTAAAATGGGTATCCGCGCTTCCGTACAGCGTGAACTCGTATTCCAGAACGTAAAAGTTCCGGCTGAAAACCTCCTCGGCAAAGAAGGCGAAGGCTTCAAGATCGCTATGATGACCCTCGACGGCGGCCGCGTTGGCGTCGGCGCACAGGCTCTCGGCATTGCTGAAGGCGCTTATAACGCAGCTGTTCAGTATGCAAAAGAACGTACGCAGTTCGGCAAACCGATCGCTAAATTCCAGGCTATCGGCTTCATGCTCGCTGACATGAAACTCAAGATTGAAACGGCCCGCCTCGCTGTCTACCAGGCAGCCTGGAAGATGGCTCAGCCCGACGTTAAATCCTACTCCGTCGACGCAGCTATCGCTAAGAAATATGCTTCTGACATCGCTATGCAGGTCACCACCGATGCTGTCCAGGTATTCGGCGGCTATGGCTTCACTCGCGAATATCCGGTTGAACGCTACATGCGCGATGCTAAGATCACTCAGATCTACGAAGGTACCAACCAGGTACAGCAGATGGTCATTTCCGGTGCTATCCTCCGATAAGCCGGTCCATCATCTTTCTTCCTGAAGTACATATAATAGAATAATAAGTATATGAGATGACGCTCCAAAGAAAGGGACCTCACATGAAACTTCCGCCCATCATGTGAGGTCCTTTTCTCGTGCTTTTACAAATAAAGAATAATTATTTGTTGATTATTTCTTGACAAAAACGGCTAAATCATGTAAGATATAGACATAACAAAGAACCAATATCAATTAAAAGTACAAAAGATTTCATTACCACCTATGAATGACCAATAAGATAATATATATCCTTATATAGAGGACTTGAGTTTTTTAGAGGAGGAGTTATCATGAAAGACGTAAAATTCTATCAGCTCGAAGGTAAAAACGTATTGGCTTTGCTCAGCGGCAGCGTAGAAGGCGCTGAACCCATTGCCGTCGGTTCCGTTGATGCCGCTAAAGAAAAACACATCCCCGTCGTAAAACGCGTCGGTGATACACTGGAAGTCACAGTCGGCTCTGTAACTCATCCAATGCTGGAAGAACACCATATCGAATGGATCGCTTTGGCAACAGACGATAAACTGGAAGTCAAATTCCTCAAACCCGGTGAAGAACCGAAAGCCGTATTCGCAGCCGTCGACTCCGGCGTCGTATACGAATCGTGCAATCTCCACGGCATCTGGAAAGCTGAATTTTAAAGGATGAAAAAAGGGGCTGTCTTCGATGACAGCCCCTTTTTTCGCAGGCCGCAGGCCGGAGCTCATCGCCGATGGCGATGTCGTTCGTCGTAGGCCGTTCATCGTTCGTCGACGACGAATCAGGTGCGGCGTCCCGCCGCGACAGATTCAAATTGACAACATTGCCTCGAGTAACCCTCGGCTCGTAAAAAAACGCCCCGACCGGGGCTATCCTTTAACCTCTCAGACCGCCTTTGGCGGCCAGCTCCCCTATGAAGGGAGCCTTGAGCGGCCCGCCGCGAACAGTTG
>NZ_JBHYRR010000036.1:0-29274 GCF_047974155.1 Megasphaera jansseni
TACATAGAAAAAGGTACACGTTTTTTTGCTGACCTGATGGCCGGTCTGTTTCGTGTACCTTTTTTTACGTTTAGCTAAAAAAAGAGAATAGAACGATGAAATAGAATACAAAAAGAGAGCTGTCGCACAAAGCCAAAATGGCTTAATGCGACAGCCCCTTTTTTTTTCTTATACCAAACCTTGTTCAATCATGACGTCAGCGACTTTCATGAAGGCCGTGATGTTGGCCCCGGCTACGTAGTTGTCGGGAACACCGTATTTAGCGGCATTGTCACGGGATTCTTCAAAGATGTTGCGCATGATGTCTTTGAGGGCAGCATCGACTTTTTCAAAAGGCCAGGACAGGCGTTCCGAGTTCTGGGCCATTTCCAGGGCCGATACGGCGACACCGCCGGCATTTGCGGCTTTAGCCGGTGCGAAGAGGACGCCGTGTTCCTGGAAGTATGCCATAGCGTCGAGGGTCGACGGCATGTTGGCGCCTTCGCCGATGGCTTTTACGCCGTTCTGGACGAGGATCTTAGCCGATTCTAGGTCGATTTCGCCCTGTGTAGCGCAGGGGAGGGCGATGAAGGCCGGGATTTTCCACATATCGCGGCTGTTTTCGTGGTATTCTGCATCCGGATGGGTTTCGATGTATTCTTTAATGCGGCCGCGGCGGACTTCCTTGATGTCCTTGACGGTTGCGACGTCGATGCCGTTTGCGTCATAGATATAGCCGTTGGAGTCGGAGCAGGTGACGACCTTGGCGCCCATAGCCTGGGCTTTTTCGATGGCGTAGATGGCGACGTTACCCGAACCGGAAACGATGACCGTCTTGCCTTTGATGTCGATGTTCTTGTTGTCCAGCATATCTTTGACGAAATAGAGGAGACCATAGCCGGTAGCTTCCGTACGGGCAAAGCTTCCGCCGTAATCAATGCCTTTGCCTGTCAGTACGCCGGCATCGAAGGCATCCTGGATGCGCTTGTACTGGCCATAGAGGAAGCCGATTTCACGGGCGCCGACGCCGATGTCTCCAGCCGGTACGTCGATGTTGGGGCCGATGTGGCGGCACAGTTCGGTCATGAAGCTCTGGCAGAAATGCATGACTTCCCGGTCCGATTTGCCTTTCGGGTCGAAGTCCGAGCCGCCTTTGCCGCCGCCGATGGGAAGGCCGGTCAGGGCGTTCTTGAAGATCTGTTCAAAAGCCAGGAATTTCAAGATGCTCAGGTTGACGCTCTTGTGGAAGCGCAGGCCGCCTTTGTACGGGCCGATGGCACTGCTGGCCTGGACGCGGTAGCCGCGGTTGACGTGGAAGACACCGTTGTCATCTTCCCAGGGGACGCGGAAAATGATGACGCGTTCCGGTTCGATGATGCGTTCCAAGATGTGGTGCTGTTTATATTTCGGTTCCTTTTCCAGCATGGGCACGAGGGACGTCAGTACTTCGCGGGCTGCGTTCTGGAATTCCGTTTGATCCGGGTCACGGTGCTGGATGATGGCCAGCACGTCTTCTACATACTGCTGCATTTCTGTCATAATGGATTCTCCTTTGAATGAATATTTTATTGTGTGAGGTAATCAATAGATGCGTCGTAATGATTTTTTTGCATCTGTTGGAGTTATTATAGAAAAGATTTTAGAAAATGTAAACAAAAACTTAAAAAATTAGTAATAGATATTTCAAAACGATAAAATTCAAAAATCGAATCATTGCCTCTGACATGACTGGCAGGGTCTGGAGAAGCGTAGTATAATAGGGGCGATGTTCAAAGAAAGGAAGTGCATGTATGGAAACATGGCTTGATCTGCATATGCATACCAAATACAGCATGGATGGCCAGTTTGAACCGTCTGATTTGATGCGCCAGTGCGCCGATGCCGGCGTGACGACTGTCGCCGTGACCGACCACGATTCGGCCCGGGCTATCCCGGAGGCGCGGCAGGAAGCGGCCCGGCTGGGCTTGAATTTGGTGCCGGGCATCGAAATCAGCTGCCAGTATGAAGGGAAGAATTTCCATCTCCTCGGCTACGGCATCCACGCGGAGGATCCCGTTTTTGCGGCCATTGAAAAGGACGTGTACGGTCAGCGGCGGGCGATTTCGGAAAAGGTCCTCGACGCCGTCGAAGCGCTGGGCATCGCCCTCGACAGGCCGGCTATCTGGAAGCTCTGCAGCGGCGATGCCATCGCGTCCGTCCATATTGCCCGCGTGGCCCTGGCAGACCCGCGCAATGCGGACTGCCCCATCCTGGCACCGTACCGGCCGGGCGGGGCGCGGAGCGATGCCCCGTATGTCAACTTTGGCTGGGATATCTGCGGTCAGGGAGGACCGGCGTTCGTGCCCATGACCTTTATGGACTTTGCCAAAGCCGTCGCCATCATCCACGACCATGGCGGCGTCGCCGTTTTGGCCCATCCCGGTGCCAATATGAAACAGAACCGGCCGCTGACGGAACAGCTCATCGCGACGGGCCTCGATGGCATCGAAGCCTATTGCAGCTATCACGATGAGGCGACGAGCGCCTTTTATCGCCGCATGGCCGATGAGTACGGCCTGATGGCGACCCTGGGCAGTGACTACCACGGCCGGGCCAAGCCGCATATCCGGCTCGGGACGTACGGCCATCCGGAACCGCAGGCGCTGTGGGACCGGCTCTGCCAGAAAATCAAACAACAACATGGGGAAGTGTATATACCTTGAAGACGAAAAAAATGATATCCGCCCTGGCTTTGACCGTTTGTCTAGCCTTGGGCATGACGACAGGTTCTTTGGCGAGTGCCCAAGATCAGGAAGGTGCGGCCTATACGACGGGCGTCGCCAGTGTCGACCAGCAGATGGATGCTGCCGCCAAGGCCCAGGCGAAAGCCGCCAAGGCCGCTAAGAAGGCAGGCAAGACGAAAAAAACACAGCCCGTCAAGACGGCGACTGCACCGGCTCAGCCGGCTGCATCAGATAGCACGGCCGCTAAGCCCGCAGCCATAGGCAGTGTCCCGCGGTCGGCGAAACCTGCCGGGGCCCGCGGCGTCATGCGCAACTATAATCCTGTAACCGATGCGGCACCGGCAGAACCGATGGCCATCAAGGAAACGCATTTCCAGTTCCGGGAAACGCTGCTCCTGCGTCCTAAGACGGATATGATCGTCATCCATCACGTCGGCATCCCCGATGGCGATACATCGGCAGCCGCCATTCATCGCGCCCATCTGGCCAACGGCTGGGCCGGTATCGGCTATCATTATGTCATCCGCAAAGACGGAACCATCGAACGGGGCCGTCCGCTGGCTACGGTCGGCGCGCATGCCGAAGGCCAGAACTACCATACCGTCGGCATCAACGTGACCGGCAATTTCGATAAAGAGATCCCGACGCCGGCCCAGATCCACTCGCTGGAAGGGCTGGTCGCCTGGATTTGCAAAATCTACAGCATCGTACCGGGACCGTCTACCATCGTAGGCCATCGCGATGTCAACAGCACGGACTGCCCGGGCCGCAATCTCTACAGCCTGCTGCCGCAGATCCGCAAGGATGTTGCCCAGCAGATGGCTGGTATGGATACCTCTTATGAAGATAAGCTGAAAAAGACGAATTTCCTGAAGATGAGCCGGAAAGAACGAGAAGCCATCATCATGCAGGGGGCCTCGGTCTTCTAATCGCCACTGGCAGGGGCTGGTGAACTATGATATAATTAAATAGTTGCAGTTGAATCACGATAAGGGCTGCGCATGAAATGCCTTGTTTCTAAGGACTTCATGCGACAGCCCCAATTTGTCATGAGGTAAAAATGATATGAAGCAATTCTTTCAATGGATGAATCAAGATGAAAATATCCGCTCCGCCGTGGCGGCTTTTTCTCAGCCCGGCTGTCATAGTATCTATGGCCTCAGCGGTTCGGTCAAGAGCGCCCTCGTCGCCAAAGCGCTGACGGAAAAGCCGAGACAGGCTGTCCTCATCGTCCCGTCGCGGGAACAAGTGGCAGCCTGGATGGCGGACCTGGCCTTTTTGGCGCCGGACCTGCCCATCCTCGACTTTCCCGTCGTCGACCAGGCCGTCTTTACGACGACGGCCAAGAGCCTGGACCGGACGGCCCGGCAGATGGAAGCCTTGGGCCGCCTGCGTCAGGGCGACCGGCTCCTGGTCCTGGCCGCTCCGGAAGAAGCAGCCCAGTATGTCATGGCGCCGCAGCGCATCGACGATGCGGCCATCGACCTCTGTCTCCATCAGGACTACGATCGCGATGAGCTCTTACAGCACCTCGTCGATGCCGGTTATGAACGGGTGGACATGGTCGAACGGCGCGGTCATTTTTCGGTCCGCGGCGACATCGTCGACATCTATGCCGTCAATGAACCGCAGCCGCTGCGCCTGGAATTCTTTGGCGATGAAGTCGACAGCCTGCGCACGTTCGATGTAGACAGCCAGAAATCGCAGGCAGAACGGGAAAAGGCCCGCATCCTGCCCATTTCCCTGACCGTCCAGGAAGAGGAGAAATATACCCTGCTGGATTATGCCGGACAGGGCGTCATCATCTGGGATGAGCCGAACCGCGTCCGCGAAGGCCTGAAGAAAGTCCTCAAAGAATCGGATGACTATAAAGGCCGCCTGGCGTCCTGGAAAAGCCTGGTCTCGACCCAGCGCCCGGGGCCGCAGCTCGTCCTGTCGCTCATGGCCCAGTCCGTGCCGGATATGATGATAGACACGTCGGCCAGCTTTGCCGCCAAGATGATGGCCAGTTTCCAGAAGCAGTTCAACCTCCTCGAAGAAGAAGTAGACCATTGGCGGGACCTGGATAATACGATCCTCTTCGTCATCAACAGCCGTGACCGGCGGGCTTCGCTCCAGGCCTGGATGAAGCAGCATGAACTGCCGTTCCGGGACTATGACGATGACCAGAGTACACCAGGCGGCGTCTACGTCGTCGAAGGGGAAATCCACGACGGTTTCGAGCTGCCTTATGCCAAGATCGTCGTCGTCGCCGAACGGGATGTCTTCGGGACCCAGAAGCGGCGCCTGCGCCATCATGCAGCCAAAGGCCAGGAAATCAACGTCTTTACCGACCTCAAGCCCGGCGATTACGTCGTCCACGAAGTCCACGGCATCGGCCGCTATATCGGCATCAAGACCATTGAAATGGATGGCGTCCACAAGGATTATCTGGAAATCCACTATGCCGGCAAGGATATCCTCTACGTGCCGACGGACCAGTTATCCCTCTTGCAGCGCTATATCGGCAACGAAGGGGATACGCCGAAATTACAGAAGATGGGCGGCTCGGACTGGCAGAAGACGCGGGCCAAGGCGCAGAAGTCCATTACCGACCTGGCCGAGAAACTCGTCGCCCTCTATGCCAAGCGGGAAGTCGTCCAAGGCTATGCCTTCCCGCCGGATACGCCATTCCAGAAAGAATTTGAAGAAGCTTTTCCCTATGAAGAAACGGAAGATCAGCTGAAAGCCGTCCGCGACATCAAGGCCAGTATGGAAAAGCCGACGCCTATGGACTGCCTGGTCTGCGGCGATGTCGGCTTTGGCAAGACGGAAGTCGCCATGCGGGCTATTTTCAAAGCGGTCACGGCAGGCAAACAGGTCGCCGTCCTGGTGCCGACGACAGTCTTGTCGCAGCAGCATTTCCAGACCTTCATGGAACGCTTCGGCCCCTTTGGCGTCCACGTCGACGTCCTCAACCGCTTCCGGTCATATAAGGAAAAGAAAGATATCCTGGCCCGGACCCTGACCGGCGATATCGACGTCCTCATCGGGACCCACAGCCTGCTCAACAAGAAGGTCAAATTCAAGGACCTGGGCCTCCTGGTCGTCGATGAAGAACAGCGCTTCGGCGTAGCCCAGAAGGAAAAATGGAAGGCCTGGGCGGCCAACATCGATGTCCTGTCCCTGAGCGCCACGCCGATTCCGCGGACGCTGCACATGTCGCTGGTCAATTTGCGGGAAATGTGCGTCATCGAAACGCCGCCGACCGACCGTTTCCCGGTCCAGACCTATGTCACCGAATACGACGCCCGCATCGTCAGCGATGCCATCATGCGTGAAAAACGGCGGGGCGGTCAGGTCTTCTTCGTCTATAACCGCGTCGCGACCATCGAAAAGATGAAAGACGAACTCCAGGCCCTCCTGCCGGATGTGACCATCGGCATCGCCCATGGCCAGATGGCCGGGAGCCTGCTGGAATCGGTCATGTTCGATTTCTATGAAGGCAAATACGACGTCCTCCTCTGTTCGAGCCTCGTCGAAAACGGCCTGGACGTCGCCAATGCCAATACGATCATCATTTACGACGCCGATCATTTCGGCCTGTCCCAGCTCTATCAGATGCGCGGCCGCGTCGGCCGGAGCCATCGCATGGCCTATGCCTATTTCCTCTATCGCCGCGACAAGGTATTGTCGGAAGTCGCTGAAAAGCGCTTGCAGGCTATCAAGGAATTCACCGAACTCGGTTCGGGCTTTAAAATCGCCATGCGCGACCTGGAAATCCGCGGCGCCGGCAACCTCCTGGGCCGGGAACAGCACGGCAATATTGCCAGTGTCGGTTTTGCCATGTACTGCCATATGCTGGAAGATGCTATCGCCAAGGCCCAGACAGGCAAGGAAGTGGCTCCGCCGCCACCGGAAACGGTCATGGAAATCCACGTCGACGCTTTCATCGACGACGATTATATCCAGAATGGCGGCCAGAAAATCGAAATGTACCAGCGCCTGGCTGTCTTGTCGTCGAAAGAGGAACTGGCCGAGTTGCGCCGGGAACTGGCCGACCGCTACGGGAAGCCGAGCCAGCCTGTGGAAAAACTCCTGCAGGTCACGGAAACGCGCCTCGATGCCAAGGCACTGGGACTGGTCCTCATCGCCCAAAAGAAAGAGGTCCTGGAATTGAAATGGCAGCGCGTCGCCGATATGCCCGACCTTCCCAAGCTGGAACCGGCTTTGCGCCGCCGCTTCCGTCTCGTACCGAACATGCCCGTCATGGTCCGCGTCTCCCTGGCGGGGATTTCCGACGTCCTGGCCTTCATCCAGACATTGCTGGCGGCCTTTTCATCATTGAGAAAGGGGAATTCCCTTGAGTAAGAACTCCTTTTTACGGGGTGCCATGGTCCTCACCGTAGCCGGCATCGTCGTCAAGATATTAGGCGGGCTGAACCGTATCTTGTTGTCGCGCCTCTTAGGGGGCGAAGGCATCGGATTGTATCAGATGGCCTATCCCGTCTACATCCTGCTTTTGAGCATCATCGGCGCCGGGATTCCCATTGCCGTGTCCATCATGATTGCCGAGGAATCGGCGAAGGGCCATCATAGCGGCGTCCGCCGTATCTTTCACGTCACCCTGGCCTTTATGACTGTCGTCGCCATTCTCTGCGGCCTGGCCCTGCCTTTTGGCGCCCATGGCCTGGTCGAAATGGGCATCGTCCGCGATGGCCGGGCTTTCCCGGCCTTGGCGGTCCTGGCACCGGCCCTGAGCCTGTCAGTCATCGCCTGCTGTTTCCGTGGCTATTTCCAGGGCCTGCAGCTCATGACGCCGACGGCGTTGTCCCAGATGGCAGACCAGTTTGTCCGGGTCTGCACCATGCTCATCCTGGCCTGGGTCCTGCTGCCGAAAGGACTGGAGTGGGCGGCGGCTGGGGCGGCTTTCGGTGCCGTTCCGGGGGCCGCTGCCGGACTGCTGCTCATCGCCTTCCTCTATTACCGGCACAGTCGGCAGCCCCTGCCCGATGACGACGGCGTCTTCGTCATCCAGTCGCCGCGGCGCATCATCCGCCGGCTCATCGTCCTGGCCGTGCCCGTGGCAGCGGCCAATATGCTCCTGCCGGCCGTGGCCAGCATCGACTTGTTCATCGTGCCTTTGCGGCTGGAAGCGGCTGGCTACAGCACGCATCAGGCGACAGCCCTTTACGGCTACCTGACGGGCATGGCCAATGGCCTGGTCCAGCTGCCGGCCATCTTGACCATTGCCCTGGCGACGAGCCTCGTCCCGGCCGTATCGGCAGCTTTTTCCCGTCATGACCGGGACGTCATCCTCGACCGGACTGACACGGCCATGCGCATTGCCAACATCATCACCGTGCCGGCCTGCCTGGGCCTGGCCGTCCTGGCTGTGCCCATTTCCCGGCTCCTCTATGCGACGCCGGCAGCCGGACCGGCTATCTGTGTCCTGTCCATTTCGGTCTTCCTCGTCGGTCTCCAGCAGATTACCAGCGGCCTCTTGCAGGGCATGGGCCACACGGCCGTCCCGCTGTACAACATGGCCGCCGCAGCCGTCGTCAAAATCGTCCTCAGCTGGCACTTGACGGCCATCCCCTGGCTGGGGGAAGTCGGTGCCGCCTGGGCGACCAATGCCGACTTGGCCGTCGCTACGGCGCTCAACCTTTACTTTGCCCATAAATACATCGCCTACCGCGTCCAGTGGGGCTACGTCGGCAAACTCTTCCTGGCCGGCGCCGCCATGGCCGGTACGGCCTGGCTTGTCCACCACGCTTTGTTCGTCCTCTTCGGCAACGCCGTGGCCACCATCGCCGCCATCCTGGCGGCGGCCCTGGTTTACCTCATCGGCCTCGTCGTCTTCCGGGCCCTCACGGCTGAAGACATCGAAAAAATCCCCGTCATCGGGGGAAAAATCAGCCGACGGATACATTAGTAAGCAAGACGCAGGCCGCAGGTGGCAGGCCGCCGTTCGCAGGTGGCAGGTGGCAGGTCGCAGGTCGCAGGTGGCAGGCCGTCGTTCGCAGGTCGCAAAAACACACGGCCTGTGGCCGTGCGTAGTGCGTAGGGGACGCCCATAGGGCGTCCCGCGGTGCGGACCTTTACAGGCCGCCCCTACGATGGCCCCCAATCGGGGCCTTTTTTTACGAGCCGAGGGTCACTCGAGGCGATGTCGTCAATTTGAATCTGTCGCCGCATAGCGCCGGCTGCGACCATTTCCTATGGCTTTCAAATGGCCTTGTTCCAGCAGGGTGTGTATCGTAGTTGTTGCTTTACTGCGGGAAATTTTAAATTTTGTTTCTATGTCACGACGGGATACCGATTCAGCGGTAGAAACATAAAGCAGTATCTTTTGTTCTAATGGCGGTAAATTGTCCATAGCCGGGGTGATGTGGTTACGGTTAGGCAAAATGATTTTAAAGGCATTATCTGTGGATATGATTTGTGGTTGCGGTGCAGATTTATCGGTATAACTTTCCATGATTTTAGGGATACCTGTTCCGTAGGCCTCAATCAAGTCCAAACGATAAAAAATGGCGGCTAATTTTTCATTTCGGCATTGAGAAATGCCTAACAAAATGTCATTTAAAGTAAGGCCTTGAACGAGTCCACCTAAAGAGACGAATTCGATGCGGTCTGTAAAAATGTTGATTAAAGTACTTCCGCTAAATGAATATTCACGGTGGACCAGGGAATTCATCAAGGCTTCCCGTAAGGCTTCTTCGGGATAATCGCGGCGGTCAATGCGTTGTAATCCTGAAAAAGAAGCTGTCGTTTTATTGTTCAGGCTAATAAATTCATAAGCTTCATTCATTTGTTTTAAGAGGGAGCCTGAGAATTCGCGACGATCTTGGAATTCCTCTTTTTTTGTGCCATTAAATACAGCTGCTTTAATAGTGTGCTGGCATTGATCGGAAAGCAAAAGTCCTAAATTGGTATATACGCCGTCTGGAGTTTGAATTCCTAAGGTGATTTGTTGTTGAGTACCGAACTTTATTTTTCGCTTTCGACATTCTTCTTCCATGGTATGGAACGTAAGCGACTGGTTTAATGAGCGCATGGATTCAAAATGGGTGCCATCACTTTCTTTTATCATGCGGCGAATGGCATCTTCCGATGCTGGGACAGCGGAAGTTCCTTGACGTACAAATACCCCTTCTGGACGAATCCCTTTATTGACTAAGTAATAGGGAGCATGAGTACCTTTTTGCACTTGTACTACAATGATAGTTTTTTTATCTTTTTCCTGAAGGGAGTATTTGACGAATAATGTAACATCGGGTTTGATTGCGTCACGAATCATATTTGAAACTTGTTGCATGGATTTATCTGCATTGTCGACACCTACAAAGGTTCCGTCATCGGCGATACCAATGTAGATAGTACCGCCATTACTGTTGGCAAAAGCAATTACCTCTTTTTTTATGACATCTGTTACGGATTCTTTGAATTCTATGGTGTCACTTTCTCTTAAGGTCATTATTTGCTGGCCACCTTTCCTGAGTTAATATATTTTATACCTTTTATTCTACCATATTCTGCTATAATCTGCTAATAAAAGGTAGAATATGCAGAAAGGTCTCCGCGCGTAGCAGGATGCCGCCCGGCGTCCCTTGCTTTTTCCCACTCTTTTTGCTATACTAAAAAATAAATAGTTGAGCAAATCAACTAACTATTCAAGGAAAGAGGGGTCTTGGCATGGATTATTTGAAGGCTGGCCATGATTTCAGTGTCATCAACCAGCGTTCCCAGGCCTATGTGGCGGAAGCGTGCCGTCCTTGGAATTTATCCTATTCGGAACATGTGACGCTCCTGAGTTTGTACAGTCACGACGGCTGCCGGCAGAATGAGCTCTGCCAGATCATGCAGGCCGATAAGGCCTTGGTAGCCCGGAACCTGAAGATGCTGGAAGCGAAGGGATTCGTCAGCCGCCGCCAGCAGGGGACGGACCGGCGCTACAAGTACCTTTATTTGACGCCCAAAGCCTGGGACTTGCAGGATACGATGGAAGGCATCCTCAAGCGATGGGTCGATGTCCTCGTTCAGGGCATCGATGAGGCGGCGCTGGAGCCGTCCCTGCAGATCATGCATCAAGTGGCAGACAATGCGGCTGAAGCGGATATCGCCGCACTGAGTCCCACAAAGGAGATGAAGCTATGAAATACGATTGGAAATACACGGCCCTCGTCATAGCCGTCCTGACGGCCTTCGGACTGACCGGTTGTGGCCAGCAGACGCAGACGGCCGAACAGCCGCAGCTGGTCAAGACCACGCAGGTCGGCAGCGAAACGGCGGGTACGACGGCCGGTACCTATTCGGGGACGGTCAAGGGCCGTTACCAGAGTAATTTATCCTTTCAGGCCGGCGGCCGGATTACGGCCCGCAATGTCCAGCTCGGCTCCCAGGTCCATGCCGGCGACGTCCTGATGACAGTCGATCCGAAAGACGTGGCCCAGGCCGTCAACCAGACCCAGGCTCAGGTCGACGCAGCGGCTGCCCAGCTCCAGCTGGCCCAGTCCAATTTGAACCGCTATCAGCAATTATACAATATGGATGCTATCAGTGCGTCGGTCCTGGACCAGTACCAGACGGCTTATGACCAGGCTTCGGCCCAGTACAACCAGGCCCTGGCTGCCCAGCAGGCCCAGGAAAACCAGTTGTCCTATACACAGCTTACGGCTGATGCCGATGGGGTCATCTCGGCCGTCTCGGCGGAAGTCGGCCAGGTCGTCGCCGCCGGCCAGACCGTGGTCACGCTCGTCCATTCCGGCGATTTGGAAGTCCAGGTCAACGTGCCGGAAAATAAATTGGCTGATTTCCCGGTCGGCCAGAATGTGACCGTCACCTTCTGGGCTCTCCAGAATCAGCAGGCTGCCGGCGTCGTACGCGAAGTGGCGCCCATGGCCGATGCTTCGTCGCGGACGTATCAGGTCAATATTTCCCTGCCCGATCCGCCGGACGGCATGCAGCTCGGCATGACCGCTACGGTGGCCAACGGCCGTGAACAGGCAGATGCCAACGATACCTTTGTCCTGCCGCTGGCCGCGATTTACCAGACAGGTGACACGCCCCAGGTCTGGGTCGTCGGCAAGGATAAGACCTTGTCCCTGAAAGATGTGACGGTCCAGGATTTTGGCGATAATACCGTCAAAGTCACAGGCCTCAGCCGCGGCGATGTCGTCGTCACGGCCGGCGTCCATATGCTCAGTGAAGGCCAGAAAGTCCGCGTAGAGGGGGAAGATGAATGAGAAATTTATCGGAAGTTTCGATACATAACCGCGTCCTCGTCTGGTACTTCATCATCCTCGTCGCCATTGCCGGCATCTTTTCCTACATGAAGCTCGGCCGCATGGAAGACCCGACCTATACGGTGCGGACCATGGTCGTTTCCGTGGCCTGGCCGGGGGCTACGGCGGAACAGATGCAGGAACAGGTCACGGATAAAATCGAAAAGAAACTGCAGGATACGCCGAACCTGGACTATATCAAGAGTTATTCCCGTCCCGGCCAGTCGGTCATCTACGTCTATCTCGACGATAAGGCGCCGCGCGACAGTATCCGCAGTACCTGGCATGAAGTCCGGAACCTGACGGAAGATATGAAAAAAGACCTGCCAGACGGCGTCTACGGCCCTTATTATAATGACCGCTTCGACGACGTCTATGGCTCTATCTATGCCATCACGGGCGATGGTTATTCGTATGAAGAACTGCGTCAGAAAGCGGAAAAAATCCGCCGCATGATGATGTCTGTCGACGACGTCAGCAAGGTCGAACTGGTCGGTGAACAGTCGGAAAAGGTCTATATCGAAGTGGCCAATTCCAAACTGGCCGAACTGGGCATTGCACCGACGACGATTGCCAATGCCGTCAAAGGGCAGAATCAGATGACCCCGGCCGGTATGGTCGATACGCAGTCGGACAACGTCTACCTGCGCCTGTCCGGCGTCTTTGAAGATGTCGAAGCCATCCGCAACCTGCCCATCAACGCCAACGGCCGCGTCTTCCGCCTGGGCGATATCGCTACGGTCGAACGGCGCTATACGGAACCGGCTGATCCGAAGATGTTCTATAACGGCAAACCGGCCATCGGCATTGCCTTGTCCATGAAGAGCGGCGGCAATAACCTCCAGCTCGGCGAAAACTTGAAGAAGCTGCAGGAAAGCGTCAAGTCCGATTTGCCGGCAGGCATGGAAATCCACCAGGTATCGGACCAGCCGCAGGTCGTCAAGGAATCGATCAGTGACTTTACCAATACCCTGCGCGAAGCCATCATCATCGTCCTCGTCGTCAGCTTCCTCAGCCTGGGGCTGCGGACCGGCCTGGTCGTCGCTTTCTGCATCCCCCTGGTCCTGACCGGGGTCTTCTGCGTCATGGAAGTGGCCGGCATTGATTTACACAAAGTATCCTTAGGGTCCCTCATCATCGCCCTGGGCCTCCTCGTCGACGACGCCATCATCGCCGTCGAAATGATGACGGTCCAGCTGGAGAAGGGGATGAACCGCGTCGATGCGGCCTGCTATGCCTTCAAGGCGACGGCAAAGCCGATGCTGACGGGGACGCTCATTACCTGCTCAGGGTTCATTCCCGTCGCCTTTGCCGATGGGGCTGCCTCGGAATTTTGTAAAGATTTGTTCCCGGTCATTACGGCGGCCCTGGTCCTGTCGTGGATTGTATCGGTCATGGTTGCGCCGCTCTTCGGCTATTACCTGATTAAACCGAAAGTGGCCAAAGGAGAAGAACCGGAGCCCTTATATCAAAGCCGGTTCTACGTCTTCTTCCGCAAAGTCCTGACGTGGTGCCTGACTCACCGGGTCCTGGTCATCGGCGGGACAGCGGCCATGTTCATCTTGTCTGTCGGCATGATGAAGCTCATTCCTCAGGAATTTTTCCCGCCATCCCTGCGGCCGGAGCTCATCGTGGAAATGACACTGCCTGAAGGTTCGTCCATGCAGGCTACCCAGCAGGAAGCGTCCCGCTTTGCCCAGTACCTCGACAGCCAGCAGTCGAAACTTAAAGATTATTCGTATTATGTCGGCGAAGGGGCTCCGCGTTTCGTCCTGACCATCGAACCGGTCCTGCCAGCCAATAACTACGCCCAGTTCGTCGTCGTCGCCAAGGATACGCAGACGAGGGAAGAACTGACCCAGGCTATCAAACAGGAAATGGCCGATAAGTTCCCCAATGTCCGCTGCAACGTCAAGAACGTACCTTTAGGGCCGCCGTCGGATTATCCCATCATGCTGCGCGTCTCAGGCTATGATACGGATAAGGTCAAGGACTATGCCCAGCAGATTGCAGCCCGCATCGCCAAAGACCCGAATACGGAAAATGTCTTCCTCAACTGGGACCAGAAGAATAAAATCATGCACGTCGAACTGGACCAGAATAAACTGCGGGCCATGGGGATTTCCGGGGAAGATATTGCCCAGACCTTGTATACGGAATTATCCGGGGCGACTGTGGCTCAGTATTATGCGGCGGATAAGACAATCGGCATCCAGCTGCGCCTCCAGGACAGCGACCGCAATGACCTGGCGAAGATCAAGAGCCTGCCCGTCTATGTGGGCCAGGCCGGCTATGTGCCGCTGGAACAGATTGCCACCATTTCCTATAAAGGGGAAGATGGCCTCATCTGGCGCCGCGATTTGAAGCCGACCATTACCATCAACGGCGGCATCAAGTCCGGGACAGCGAATGACGCCACGCAGAAAGCCTATGATTCGATTGCCGATATCCGGGAAAGTATGCCCTTTGGCTATACCGTTGAAGTCGACGGGGCTTTGGAAAACAGCCAGAAATCCTTGAAGTACCTCATGGTTCCGGTACCGATCATGGTCATCATCATCATGACGCTGCTCATGTTCCAGCTGCGCAGCCCGTCTTTGATGGTCCTGGCCCTGATTACGGCGCCGATGGGACTCATCGGTGTATCCTGGGGGATGCTCCTCTTCGGGAAGTCCCTGGGCTTCGTCGCTTATTTGGGCATCCTGGCCCTGGGCGGCATGATCATCCGCAATTCCATTATCCTCCTGGACCAGATCCAGAAGCATATGGCCGCCGGCGAAGACCCATGGCATGCCGTCATCGACTCGGCGGTCATGCGTTTCCGGCCCATCATGCTCACGGCAGCTGCCGCTATCCTGGGGATGATCCCCCTCATGCGCAGCGTCTTCTGGGGCCCCCTGGCCGTCGCCATTGCCAGCGGCCTCTTCGTCGCCACCGTCCTGACCCTTCTGGTCCTGCCGACCATGTATGCGGCCTGGTTCAAAGTGAAGAGAACGAGTTAGTTTAGTGGCTCGTGGTTCGTGGTTCGTGGTTCGTAAGGGCCGTCCTGAAAGGCGGCCCGCCTGACCTGTAGGGGCGCCTACGTGGGGCGGTTGTTTTCCGGCTCCCCTGATAGGGGAGCTGTCAGCGAAGCTGACTGAGAGGTTGCTATTAAAAGTTTGTAGTACGGAGTTTTTAGTTTGTAGAAGATAGTTTTTACTAACCACTCAAAAAAAGGGGCTGTCGCACGAAGGTTTTTGCCATCATGCGAGGCCCCTTCAACTTAAAAGTTTTTCGTTCGTAGTTCATCGTTCATCGCGATGGATTGATATTTTTAATCCCATACGACAAACGATGAACGACCTACGATCAACGTAAAAAGAGGCTGTCTTAATGCGACAGCCTCTTTTTTTGTCATGCTCTCGAGGCATTCCTAGCCGGCGAAAGATAAGCATTTTACATAACACATAGCAGAAGGTATACTACAAGTAGTTACCGGGATGATATCATTTTAGGAATTAATTGGCTTATATGAAATAAAAAAAGGAGCTGTTTGAGATGAAGAAAAAAGTATTAGCTTTTGCTTGTGCTATGATGGTGACGGCATCGCTGACGGCCTGTGGTGTCAATGAGGTAGTAAATGGGACAGCCCCGTCCAGCAGCCAGAGCCAGGGGGACCTTGCCAATTCGCCGGTATCGACGTCCGTGGTCCATAATCCGCAGGGCAATCCCCATAAGATCCTCGTCGCCTACTTTACGTATCCTGAAAATACGGATGCCAAGGCCATCCATTCGGATAAGTACGATGTCATGAGTTCGGCCAGCCTGAAGACCAAAGACGGCGTTGCCGTTGGCAATAATACGATTATCGCCGATGAAATCGCCAATCGGACTGGCGGCGATTTGTTCTCTATCTTGACGGAAAAACCCTATCCGACGAGTTATGAAGATACGGTCGAACAGGGTAAAGAAGAAATTCAGAATCAGGAACTGCCGGCGTTGAAAAGCCATGTCGGCGACCTCAGCGGATACGATACGATCATCTTAGTGTATCCGAACTGGTGGAGTACCTTGCCGGCACCGGTCCAGTCTTTCCTGAAGGAAACGGATATGTCCGGTAAGCAGGTCTACGCCATCGTCACCTCTGGCGGCAGCGGTTTCTCCGATACGATCCAGACCATCCAGCAGGCTGAACCGGGCGCTTCGGTCCATGAAGGTTTCGCCCTGCATCACAAGGACATGGATAAGGCCGAAGAAACGACACAGAAGTGGCTGAACCAGATGGGCTTCACTCAGTAAGCGAGAGGATGACTTTTATGAAAAAAGTATTGATTGTATATTATTCGTTAGCCAACGGCAATACCTATCAGATTGCCCGGCAGCTGCAACAGGCCGTAGGCGGCGATTTGGTCCGTCTGGAAACGGTGCAGCCTTATGCGGGGAGTTATGACGATATCGTCGCCCAGGGGCAGCGGGAAGTCGATGAAGGGTATTGCCCGGAAATCACCCTGTCGTCCCTGTCTTTGACCGATTACGATGTCATCGCCTTAGGGACGCCCACCTGGTGGTACACGATGGCACCGGCGATGCGCAGCTTCCTGGTCCAGTATGATTTTCAGGGAAAGACGGTCATTCCCTTTTCGACCAATGGCGGCTGGCCGGGACATGTCAATCAGGATGTCGCCAGGCTCGCCCAAGGCGCGGCCAGCCGTTGTCCCTTGGCTGTTACCTTTGACGTCGCCGGCACGGGGACAATCGAACAGAGTACACCAGCCTTGACAGAATGGCTTCGCCAGGTCAGGAATCTCGTTACAGACTCTGCTTTATAATGAAAGGAAAGGTCTATGGAACTGCGAGTATTACAGTATTTTCTGGCTGTGGCCAGAGAAGAAAATATTACCCGGGCGGCATCACGGTTGCATATTACCCAGCCGACGCTGTCCCGGCAGCTGGCCCAGTTGGAAGAGGAATTAGGCGTGGCACTCTTTGTGCGCGGCCGGCATAATATCAGTCTGACCCATGAAGGCCGGCTGCTCCGGCGGCGGGCTGAAGAGATTACCGACCTTGTCGCTCATACCGAACAGGAAATCACCCATGCCGATGAATACGTCGATGGATGTATCACCCTGGGGTGTGGCATCTTCTCAGCGGGCCATTTGCTGGCAGAGTTAATTAAACAGTATCATCAGCAGTATCCGATGGTCACCTTCGATTTATATACAGGAACCGCCGACGAAGTGACGGCAAAGATGCAGGATGGCCTCATTGATATCGGCCTTATATTAGAACCGGCTGATTTGGAAGCTTTTGATTACGTGCGCATGCCCATTGCCGAAACATGGCAGGCTTTCATGCGCAGTGATGACCCATTAGCGGCCAAAGAGGCCATTGCCCCGCAGGATTTTCTGTCGGCCCCGATTATCCTGCCACGGCGGCTGAAAGTCAAAAGCGAACTGGCCAACTGGTTCGGGCCGGTGTATGACCAGCTGGATATTTTATTCACATCTAATTTTTCAGCCAATGCCATCATCATGGTTTCCCATGGATTAGGCCGGCATCTGGGTATCAGCGGGACGATGCCATATCTCGATAAATCCCAGTTCGCCGTGCGTCCGTTGTCGCCGTTCCTGCAGCAGTCTTCGGTCCTGGCCTGGAAACGGGGCGCGCCTTGCAGTATGGCCGTTCGTAAATTCCTCGACGTCGTTCAGGCCCGGCATCAGTGATTCAGTATGAGACGTGAAGAGAAAGAAGGAATCAATATGAAAAGCTCACGATGGATGAAAATGATATTATTAGGGGCCGCTATGTTCCTGCTGACGGCCTGTGGGGAAGCGGGAAATGCAGATCAGAACGCTTCTGGAAACGCCGCACCGGCGCAGACGGCCGGGGTCTACGTGCCGAACCAGACAGGTAAGCCCATGTCGGAAGACATCAAAGATGAACTGGAAAGTAAACATAAACAGGAAGCGGCTTCCATCAAGACCATTCAGGAAGAACCTAAGGGAAGCCATAAAGGCCAGCGCATCCTCATCGCGTATTTCACCTGGGGCGGCCGGTCTGGCGAAGTGGCTCATATGATACAGGATAAAATCGGCGGCGACCTCTACGAAATCAAACGCGACCCCGATTATTCCCGTGATTATTCGACAGTCCTCAAAGAATCGGCTCAGGAAGTCGATGAAAACGTCCACCCGAAATTAGCCGGTACACAGCCTGACCTGTCGCAGTACGACGTCATCGTCCTCGGCTATCCGTGTTGGTGGTTCACGGCGCCCATGACCATTCCGTCGTTCCTGGAAGGGAAAGATTTGCGGGGGAAACTCATCGTGCCCTATATGTGCTCTTACAGCAGCCCCTTTGAAGTCACACTGCCGGCCTTGGCTGCGGCAGCACCGGGAGCACGTATCTTCAAAGGACTGACACTGGATAAGGATACGGATTACAGCGTCATCGATCCCTGGCTGGATAAAGCCGGATTGTTATAGGACGGGAGTGGATAGGATGCATCATGATATGAGCCGGCGGACTTTTTTGAAACTCCTCGGTGGCGGACTGGCTGGGGTCGCTGCCGGCGGGGCTTTTCTGAAACGCAAAGATATCCTGGCCTTTCTCGACGCCGATAAGGCGGCCGGGGAAGCCGGGCAAGACTTGGGGAAGGTGGCGACACGCTATTATAAGCCCCTGGGAAAAGACTTGTCCCTGTTAGGCTTCGGCTGTATGCGCCTGCCAACGACGTTTACGGCGTCGGGCCGGGAAATCGATCAGGAATTAGGGGAAAAGATGGTCGATTTTGCCTATCGCCATGGCATCAACTATTTCGATACGGCCTGGTTCTACCACGACGGTAAATCAGAAGCCTTCATCGGCCAGGCTTTGCAGAAATATCCCCGCGATACGGTCTATCTGGCCGATAAGATGCCGACGCCGATATTGACGGGGCTCGATCAGGCGAAAGATATCTTCCAGACCCAGCTCGACCGCTGTCAGGTATCGTATTTCGACAACTACATGCTCCATTCCCTGACCAGCCGGGACCAGTTCGATGAGTTGTACATCCAGGATGGCATCCTGGACTATCTCCGCCAGGAAAAAGCCCGGGGCCGCATCCGCTGCCTGGGCTTTTCCTTCCACGGCGACGTGCCGTTTTTCCAATATCTCATGGACCAGTATACCTGGGATTTCTGCATGATCCAGCTCAACTATGCCGACTGGAACGAACCGGGCGAAGCGCCGTCAGGCAGCCGGCAGGCTGGAGACCTGTACCGCAAGTGCCGGGAAAAGGATGTCCCCATTTTCGTCATGGAACCGGTTAAGGGCGGCAACCTGGCCAATCTGTCGCCGTCAGCCGAAGCCATCCTGAAGCAGCAGCTGCCAGAGGCCAGCATGGCTTCATGGGCCCTGCGCTGGGTCGGTTCCAAAGAAGGAGTCATCACCATGAATTCAGGCATGAGCAATTTGGAACAGGTCTTGGACAATATCCGGACCCTGAGCGATTTCCAGCCTTTATCGGCTGCCGAAGAACGGGCCATCCAGCGCTCCCTGGGGAAGGAAGCCGGCAGTGGGGCCATTCCCTGCACGTATTGCCGGTACTGTGAACCCTGCCCTTACGGCGTCGACATCGCCGAAGTCTTCCATATCTATAACCGTTATGGTGAACCGGCCGGAATCGACGTGGACCATCCCCAGGGAGTGTCGACAGCGCAGGAGAAAGCCTTCCTGGCCCATTATCAGAATCATTTGGAACGGCCTCAGCGTGCTTCCCGCTGTACGGCCTGCGGCCGCTGTCTGCCCAAATGTCCGCAGCATATCGACATCCCTAAATACGTGCGGGCCATAGACGACGTCGTCCAATATTTCGGGCGGGATACGGGAAAGGGGGTAATATAGATGCGGAACATGCTGCAACGGGGCCGTATCGTCTTAGCCTGGCTCCTGATGGGGGTCATGGTCCTGACCTTTGGCGGCATCGTGGCGCCTGTGCTGCCGCAATGGCAGTTCCTGCCGGCTCTCCTGGCCGGGAATCTTCGGGTCATTGCCGTCCTCGTCATCTTGACCCTGCTCTTGGGACGGATCTATTGCAGTGTCCTCTGTCCCTTGGGCATCAGCCAGGACTTCGTCTTCTGGCTGGCCAAAAGGCGCAAAAAAAATCGCCGGAAATTTGCTTTCCGGCGGGAATGGCGCATCATGCGCTATGGTATATTGATGTGGACCGGCCTGGCCTTCCTGGCCGGCTTGTCTGGCTTTCTGGGATTCGTCGACCCGTACAGTATCTTTGGCCGCATCGTCCACGATGGACTGGGTCTGCCAGCCGCTTATGGCTGGAACGCTTTGGCCGGGTTCAACGAAAGCCACGGCTGGATCCCGGCACTCAGCAAGACGGATATCCTCTGGCCGCCGCTGGCTGCCATGGCCCTGGCCGGGGCTTATTTCCTCGTCCTGTCCGTCCTGGCCTGGCGCTATGGCCGGGCATATTGCCAGACTTTCTGTCCCGTCGGTACGCTGCTGGGAACTATCAGCCGTTACAGCCTCTTCCGGCCGGTCATCGACAGCAGCCGCTGCATCCAGTGCGGAGCCTGTGAAAAGACGTGCCGTTCGGCCTGTATCGACGTCGCTCATGGCTTCATCGATACCAGCCGCTGTGTCGACTGCTTCGACTGCCTGGCGGTCTGTCCCAAAGGAGCCCTGACCTTTTCCCGGCCCCTTCCTGTGAAGCAGCCTTCGACAGAAGAGGGCATCAGCCGGCGGGATATGCTGATTACGACAGCCGTCGCCGTCGGTACCGTCGCCGCGGGCCTGGCCCGCAGCCAGACCGTTGTGCCGGCCCTGATAGGGACGGGGAAGGGGAAAAAGGGTATCTTGCCGCCAGGGGCCGTCGCGGCCGATGCCTTTGCCCAGCGCTGTACGGCCTGCCACTTGTGCGTCAGCCGCTGTCCAAGCGGCGTCCTGGTCCCTTCGGTGTTAGAGAACGGCGTGATGCGGATAGGCCAGCCTTATATGGATTTTTCCAGGGGATACTGTGTCTATAACTGCAATTTCTGTTCCCAGGCCTGTCCGGCCGGGGCTATCCGCCCGCTGGACCTGGCTGTAAAGGAACGGACGAAAATCGGCATCGCCCGCTATGCCCAGTTCCATTGCCTCATCGCCCGCGACGGTATCGTCTGCGGCAACTGCGCCCGCCATTGTCCGGTCCAGGCCATTACCATGGTCGAAAACAACGACGGCCGCAGCTATCCCCATGTCGATGCGTCGCACTGCATCGGCTGCGGTTCCTGCGAATATCACTGTCCGGCCAAACCGGCGGCCATTTCCGTCAGTACCCTGCCGAAAGCCTGAGACGTCAGTCTTCCGGGTCGGTGGCGATGTCCGGTTCGTTCTTGCGGTTGAAGCCGATGATGCGGCGCGGCTTTTCGATGTCGTCGTGGCGGGGGACGGCGACGAGGAGCAGGTTGAGCTGGGAAATGTGCTGCACCAGTTCGACCGCCGACCCGTCAGAGAGTTCCCCGTAGAATACGATCATGTTCGGGTCCCAGTAGCCGATGTCCTGGATGCTGAAGGTGATATCGCCAGCTGATACCAGGCGCCCGCCGGCCTGCATGTCGTCGGGCAGGCCCGATTCAAAATTGTTGATCAAGGCGACGATGCGCTGATACATATCGGAAGCCAGATAGGGCGCTTCCGGGTCGTCCTCTTCTTCCGGGACGGCGCCGGGCTGGAGGATCGTCAATTCCTTTTCCGCAGCGATGTCTTTTTCGGGAGCAGCTTGTTTGTTTTTCTTATCTTTTAATTCAGCCATATGAATCCCTCCTTATCATCTTTATTATATCATTTCGACATATGCCATGGCGATTCCTGCTGTCTGTATCCAAAGATGGCAGGATTTTTCTTGGAATCCCTATGCAGGTATGGTATAATGGTCAAGACATGCTGACATCAGGTAACATATTTTCACACGAAAAGAGGTTTTTTCTTCATGGAATATGTGAACGAGTTGGACACTATATCGGCGGGAGCTGCGAAAAAAGAGGCGGCTCTCAAGGTACATCGTCTTACGTTTATGGAGGCTACGATGATGGTCGTCGGGTCTACCATAGGTTCCGGTGTTTTAGGTTTAGCTTTTGCCAGTCGCAATGCCGGCTGGCCCGTCCTGCTTACGTGGCTTGTCGTAGCAGGCTTTTTTTCTATCATCTCCATGCTCTATGTCGCTGAAGCGACGCTGCGCACCACCAGGCCCTTACAGCTGTCGGGCCTGGCTGAAAAGTACGTCGGCAAGGTCGGTTCCTGGCTGATTTTCTTTTCCGTCGGGGCCACGTCCTTTTGCAGCCTCATCGCCTATACCAGCGGCTGCGGCAAGATATTGAGCGAATTCTTCGGCATCTCCCTGGAAATGGCCAGCTGCCTCTTCGCCCTCGGGGCGACGAGCGTCGTCTGGCTGGGCCTCAAGGCTACCGGGGTAGCAGAGAAATATTTGAGTTCAGGTATGACGGCCATGCTTATTCTCCTCGTCGGCGCGTCACTTTTTTCGGCCCGCGTACCTGTCGCAGATATCCTCTATACCCACTGGATGTATGCCGTGCCGGTCTTTAACATCGCCGTCTTCTGTTATGCCGTCCAGTACATCGTACCGGAAATTTCCCGGGGCTTTACACATGAACCGGGGAAACTCGTCCCGTCCATCCTGGCCGGCGCCGGTATTTCCTTCGTCATCCTGGCCCTGGTCCCGCTGGCGGTCTTCCTCATGCTGCCCGTCGATGAAATCTCGGAAGTCGCGTCCTTGTCCTGGGGCCGCGCCCTGGGGTCGCCGGTCTTCTTCGTCATCGTCAATGCCTTTGCCTTCTGCGCCATGCTGACGTCGTTCTGGGCCATTGCCGAAAGCTTTTTGACTAACATGATCGACCGCCTGGGCTTCAAGTCGGAAACGGACATCCGCACGCGGGCGGCCTGCCTGGCCTTCATCGTCATCCCGCCGGTCTTTCTGGCCTACAGCGGTCTCGTCGGCTTCGTCAACGCCATCTTCAGCGCCGGCACCTTCGGCGGCATCATCATGTCCATCCTGCCGGTCTTCATGCTGCGCAGTGCCCGTAAACACGGCGATAAGGCACCGTGCTGGCAATGCGGCTGGATCGCCCATCCCATCATGCAGGGACTGGTCGTCCTGCTCTTTGCCAGCGCCGGCATCTACGCCATCCTCAGCCTTTGTGGCTGGCTGCCTGCGGCGTGGTAGGAGGATATAGTTTGGAGTTGTAGGGGTCGCCACGTGGGCGACCCGTTGGGAATTGGGACAATTTTTCTAGCAAGTGGGTCGGGAAATCGTACATATCCCGGAAGCGGCTGTTGCATTATGCATTTTGGCTTAATGCGACAGCCGCTTTTTTTCTGCTTCCCCGTGCCTTTGTAACGCGTTACCTATTAAAGAAAAGAGAAGAGGAGAAAAAGAAAGAAGAGGAGACTAAAAAATCTAGAGAGGATGTCCGCAGCGGGTGGATTTTTTCTCTTATATAGATAGAAGGCCGGAAGAGCCAAACGGAAATGAGGTGTGTGCAATGAAGAAGCTGCAATGGCTGAAAACCAGGACAGGATTGTTTTCGGATCCCCGTATTTTATATCTGATGAATCAGGCGAACGGCGATTCGTATATCGTGTTATGGTTTTTCCTGAAGGACATGGCCGGAACGGTTAACGACAATGGCTTTGTCTACGTGTCGGACCGGGAAGCCATGACGACACAGCTCATTGCCAAGTGCCTGCACCGCCGCCGGCCATTTATCGAAAAAGGATTCGCTTTGTTAGAAAAACTGGGGCTCATCGAACGTGACGAGAACGGCATGATCCGTATCGCCATCTGGGATGAACTGCAGGATTTCCAGCGCGATGAGAGGAAGCGGGAACAGACCAAAGAACGGGTCCGCCGTTATCGTGAGAGGCAGCGGCTGGCTCGGCCGTCAGATAAAGCGATGGATACAGCAGCCACTTCACCTGCGATAGAACAAAATGTTTACAAAAGCGAACCCGTGACGACGCCGAAAACCATGCGTGAATACGCATCGGTCCAGAAATACCAGGAACTCTTTGGCCCCATGCAGGGCGAGTTTGCCCAACAGCTGGTCGATTTGGAAATCGCATGGGGCAGTGAAGCGACCTGTATTGCCATCGAACTGGCCCATGACAATGGGGTCAACAACATCAAGTATATCCAGGCCATCCTCAAGAACAGCAACGGCCATCCTATGAAGAAGGAGGATGCTTATGCACGTAACCAGAGAGAATATTACGAGCACCTTGATGCGGTGTTACATGAAGCCCGGAGAGAGAAGCTGCAACGATTACAAGCTGAAGATGCTCGAAGAAATGCTGCCCGAAACGATGACAGCACAACAAGCGGAATCTCTTTTGCATCGCTTGCTAAAACGATGTAAGTTCGAGCCGTCCATTGCCGAAGTCATGGAAGAATGGTACGCCATCGTCCGTGAAAACCGCCGTCCTCAGGCCTTTCAGGCCGGACCGGCACAGACCGTGCCCCAGCGCCACATCAATCGGCTGAAAGATACGCGGAATGCCTTGCTGGAAGGGCGTCCCATCGAAGGGATGAACTTGTCGGAACAAATCATCCGATTCGCCCGCAGCTTTTTCCCGGAAATCAGCCTGTCCGTCATCGAACGGAACCAGTTGGAAATCTCTAACTGCATGACCGACCGTCAGAGAGACTTGGAACGGAAAGACGGATACATGACCTATATGAAGCTCGATAAACGCGGCGTCATTACGCTGTATATGTCTAAGATACAATAAGAGAAAGGAGACGAGAATGAACCGGATACTACGATTTTTGAGGAACCTCGATAAAAGGAAACTCATTTTCATCTTACAGAGAGCCAGCGCCGTCCTCTTGCCTATCAGGCCGTACCCGGAATGTGGGCGAAGCGGGCACTGCCCCTGTCCGGCCGTAAAGCACAGGACCATGCAGGGCATCGCTATCGGCGGAACGACCGCCAGCGTCCATATGAGGCAGTAATGGGAAATCGCAGGCCGCAGGTCGCAGGCGGCAGACCGCCTCGGACTCAAATGCCGCTGCGCGGCGTCAGACTCAAACTAACAACGACGCTTCGGGAAGCCTTCAGCGCGTAGCGGGCGCCCCACGTGGCGCCCCTACGGATGCGGTTCCACCGCGGTCCTGCGGACCAAAAAAATTCACGGCCATCGGCCTTGTGCGTAGGGGCCGACCTTTAACCTCTCAGACCGCCTTTGGCGGCCAGCTCCCCTATAAAGGGAGCCTTGTGCGGCCCGCTGTGAGATTTCATCACATCCCATTCGATTATAATGGCAGGCTTTTACGAGCCACGAGCCACGAACCACGAGCCACGAGCCACGAGCCACGAGCCACGAGCCACGAGCCACGAGCCACGAACCACGAGCCACTATTTTTTCACGAGTCGAGGGGTACTCGAGGCGAACGGTGGGGCCGTCAGGCCCAAAATTCGATGAACGACGAACGACCTACGATGAACGGTTCTACATCGCGGCCTGCGAATCCATAGAATAGTGGACAAGGTGGCTATTTCCCTTTATAATAGAAATACTTATAGCTATTCTATGAAGTTAGCTGAAAAGGGGGATTTCATCGATGAATTTTAGAAGTACACGATCTGACGAATGTGTTTCGCCGTCTTATGCGCTCTTGCATGGGCTGGCTGCGGACGGAGGACTCTATGTGCCGGAATCGTTCCCGGAAAAGGTCCTGTCTTATAAAGAACTGGCTGGCAAGTCCTATCAGGAGATTGCCGAAGCCGTATTATCCTATTTCTTTACGAATTTCACGGCAGAAGAACGGAAGCAGATGATCGCTTCGGCTTATAATGATACGACCTTCCGCGATGACCGCATCGTACCGCTCCATTCCATCGATACGGATTTATCCATTGCCGAATTGTTTCACGGCCGGACCCTGGCCTTTAAGGACCTGGCGCTGTCGTTGTTCCCGTATTTACTGACGGCTGCCAAGAAACAGGAAAAAGAAGACCGGGATATCCTCATCCTGACGGCGACCAGCGGCGATACGGGCAAGGCGGCCCTGGAAGGCTTCAAGGACGTCCCCGGCACGAATATCATGGTCTTTTATCCCAGCGAAGGCGTCAGCCCCATGCAGAAGCAGCAGATGCAGAAGCAGGAAGGGGATAACGTCAAGGTATCGGCCATTTATGGCAATTTCGACGATGCCCAGAGCTTCTTGAAACGCGTCTTCACCAGCGCCGAAGTCAATGCCTATGCCAATGATAAAGGCGTCCTCTTTTCCAGCGCCAATTCCATCAATATCGGCCGCTTGTTCCCGCAGGTCGCCTACTATGTATCGACGTATGTCTCCCTCGTCGATAACGGCGCCATCAGCGAAGGCGAACCGTTCGACGTCATCGTCCCGACGGGGAACTTCGGCAATATCCTGGCCGGCTATTTTGCCAAGAAGATGGGCGTGCCTATCGGCAAATTGATTTGCGCCTCCAACCAGAACAAGGTCCTGGCCGACTTCTTTGAAACCGGCGTCTATGACATGAACCGCGACTTCTATACGACATCGAGCCCGTCCATGGATATCCTCTTGTCGAGTAATTTTGAACGCTTCTTGTTCTATGTCGCTAAAGAAGATGCCGCCAAGGTGGCCCAGTGGGAAAAGGACCTCCTGGAAACGGGGAAGATGAGCGTGTCGGCTGATGAATTGAAGACACTGCGTCAGGAATTCGAAGGCGGCTGGATCGACGACGACGAAACGAAAGCCGTCATCAACCACGTCTACAACGATTTTGGCTATCTTCTCGACCCGCACACGGCCGTCGCTTACGGCGTCGGCATGAACCGCCATCGCCAGGGCCTCGACGAAGGCCGTCACACGGTCATCATGGCGACGGCTCATCCCTATAAGTTCCCGCCGGTCATCTGCGAAGCCTTGGCGCTGCGCCAGAGCGACGATCCCTTCGACATGCTGGCCGACATCAGCAGCGTGACCGGTATCGCCCTGCCCAAGCCCCTGGCTGACCTCAAGGATAAACCGGTCCGCTTCAGTGACTCCATCGACAAGGAAGACATGAAGAAAGCCGTCTTGTCCTTCGTCGACGCCATTGCGGCCAAGCACTAGGAAAGAGGCCCTCGGTTTGAGTAAAGGTGTTATTTACGCAATCTTATCGGCGCTGGCCTTCAGTATCCAGAATGTCATCGTAAAAGAATTATCCTATACGACGAGCACTGGGGAAATCGCGTTCTTCCGCGGCTTCCTCAGTGCCCTTCTGATATTAGGGCTCATGCGCATCCAGCACGTACATCTGTCGAAACGGGATATACCGACGCTGACTTTGCGCGGTGTCCTCGGCGGCATCGGCATGATCTGCATTTTCTATGCCCTGCGCGGCATGCCCCTGGCCGATGTGTCCATCATTTCCCAGTTGTCGGCGTTCTTCGTCATGCTCTTCGCGGCGATTTTCCTCAAAGAAGTCCTGCCGCCTGGGTCGAAGCTGCCGCTCTTGGTCATCTTCATCGGCGGCTGCCTCGTCGTCCGGCCCTGGAATTTTTCGTCCTTCAACGTCTATTCCCTGTTCGCCCTGGGGCAGGCCATCTTCGCGGCCGGCGCCTATACGACGGTCAGCAAGCTCACTGGATCCGGCCACCATCATCCCTATGAAGTGGTCCTGTACTTTTTGGTCTGTGCGGCCCTGTCCGGCATTGTTCTCATGGCCTTGACCGGCGGCTTTGTCATGCCGGCGCAGGGGGACTGGATCTATTACGGCGGCCTGGCCCTGTTCAGCGTCATCGCCCAGATCTGGATGACCAATGCCTATGCGACGGCCAACCCGGTCGTCGTCAGCTTCGTCTCTTATATCGGCGTCTTCTTCAACGCCCTCTGGGGGTTCGTCATCTTTGGGGAAATCCTGACCGGTCTGACTGTTGCCGGCGGCGTACTCATCATCGGCGGGTCCATGTACCTGACCAAGCTCAAGCACGATAAGATTGCTGAAATGGCCAGGATGCAGGAACGGAAGCAGAAAGAGGCATAACATGACTACGAAACAGATTCATGAAACACACATTAAGATCGCCTTTTTTGCTATGCTGGTCGTCATGCTGGCCGCTATCTACGTGGCCATCCCGGACTTTTACAGCACGGTATGGCAGTTGTCGACGAGCGGCAACATGCAGGGAACTATCGCTTATCTGCGCTCTTTCGGGGTCTGGGCCGTCCTGGTCAGCATGATCATCGATATCGTCATCAACATTGTCGGCTTTTTGCCGTCTATCTTCATTTCTACGGCTAATGGCGTCGTCTTCGGCGTCGTTGGGGGAACGGCCGTTTCCTGGGTGGCCGAAACCATCGGCGTCATCATCAGCTTTTTCTTTATGCGGACCCTGTTCCGCAACAAGGCCAAGAAGGTCATCGAAAAGAGCCGGATGCTCAGTAAGCTCGACCATTACAGTACCTGGCAGGCCATGACTTTGGCCCGGGCCGTCCCATATTCGCCGAACGGCCTGGTTACGGCCCTGGGGGCGTTGAGCCATATCAGCTACCGCGACTATATCCTGGGTTGTTTCATCGGCAAATTGCCGTCCGTAGCCTGTGAGGTCCTGGTCGGCCACGACCTGGTCATGATGGAAGAACATTCCATGCGCCTGACCATCGTCCTCATCGTCATCGCCATCGTCTACGGCGGCCTGTGGTATTGGCATCGCCGCCAGCAGGCCAAGAAGGTCCTCCATAAGATCGCCGACGACCTCAAGGACGGCGAGGGCCGCAGTTAATTTCAGAAAGGATAGATCATCATGGAAAGAGAATACAAATTAGCAGAACAATATCATTTACAGGGCAATAACTGTATCGAATCGGTCCTCAAGGCCTGTAACGACACGATGAACCTCCAGCTTCCGGACGTAGCCATCCGCATGGCTTCCGGCATGGGCGGCGGCATCGGCCGGTCCGGCTGTGTCTGCGGGGCCCTGAGCGGCGCCTGTCTGGTCATCGGCGCCCTCGTCGGCCGGCTCACGCCCGATGAAAAGCCCTTGCCCGAAGTCTACAAATACACCAGTGAATTCCATGACCGCTTCAAAGAACACTTCGGCGCCACCTGCTGCCGGGCCCTCAACACCCTCAGCTTCGGTACGCCGGAATACCGCAAGCACTGCATCAAGATCACGGCCACCGCAGCCGACATGGTCTCTGACTTCGTCGCCGAAAAAGGCTTGCTGAAGTGAGTTTAGTGGCTCGTGGTTCGTGGTTCGTAAAAAGGGGCTGTCGCACGAAGGTTTTTGCCATCATGCGAGGCCCCTTCAACTTAAAAGTTTTTCGTTCGTAGTTC
>NZ_JBHYRR010000037.1:0-27907 GCF_047974155.1 Megasphaera jansseni
GCAAACTACAAACTCTGTGCTACAAACTATAAAGTAAACGGGGCATCACATGATGGCAGAAACCTTCGTGCGACAGCGCCTTTTTTAGCAGTCATCTGTAGCTGACTGAGAGGTTTAACCTCTCCGGCCCTTCGGGCCACCTCTCCTAACAGGAGAGGCACGAGCCACTAATCACGTCAATGGCTAACCTCCGGTTGTACTTTATCTTCTTTCCCCAGCATGTAATGCTTGTTAATATACTGCGTGTGCAACAGGGATTCTGACAAATCACTGAGCGGTTCACCCAGGAACTTGGCATACAGGGTCTGGATTTCCGGGTTTTCCCAGCTGGCACGGATCTGATTCAATGCATCCAGTCCGTAAAGCGATTCGATGCGGGCGCGTTTGGCCGGGATTTCCTGAGGCAGTTTCGTCCTCGGCTGACCCCCGCCGCCGATGCAGCCGCCCGGGCAGGCCATGACTTCGATGAAAGCGTATTTCTTCCACGAATGCTTTTCTTCCATAAGGTTGATGAAGCGCCGGGCATTGGCCAGGCCGCTGATGGCGACGACGCGGATGATGTCGTTGTCCAAGGTCAGAGCCGCTTCCTTGACGCCTTCCAGGCCGCGGACTGCTTCAAAGTGTAGGAATTCTTCATCGGCCGGTTTGCCCGTCTGCAAATAGACCAGCGTTCGCAAGGCCGATTCCATGACACCGCCGCTGTTGCCGAAAATCGTACCGCCGCCGGAGGACTGTCCGAAGATGGGGTCATATTCCGAATCTGGCAGGCTGTTGAAGTCGATTTGGGCATCTTTGATCCATTTCGCCAATTCCCGCGTGGTAATACAGTAGTCCGTATCACGGATTTCCGGTTTCTTCCAGTAACGGCCGGCCGCATTCCGTTCCGGCCGGGCGATTTCAGCTTTCTTCGACGTACACGGTGTAACGCAGACCGTCACGATGTCAGCCGGATCGATTTTCATGCGTTTGGCAAAATAGGTCTTGATCATGGGGCTGAGCATACTGATAGGGCTCTTGGCCGTCGACAGATGGGGAATCAGTTCAGGGAAGAAGATTTCCGTAAATTCGACCCACGACGGACAGCAGCTGGTAAACTGTGGCAGGAGCTCTTTCTTATTATGCATGCGATACAGGAGTTCCGATGCTTCTTCCATAATGGTCAGATCGGCGCCGAAATTCGTATCGAAGACGTAATCCCCACCAAGGGCCCGCAGAGCAGCAATCATCTTGCCTTGGACGACGGAGCCGAAAGGCAGGCCGAATTCGTCGCCGAGAGCAACGCGGACAGCCGGTGCCGTCTGGAAGATGACGACTTTCTTGGGATCGTCAATGGCCTTCTGGATGGCATCGCGCTGGGATACGGTCGTCGTCGCACCGAACATGCAGGTCAGGGAACACTGGCCGCAGTGGACGCAGATGGGCACGTCGCCCGTACTTTCCAGGGAATAATACCCCGTCATGGACATGACATCGGCACAACGCCGGCGGCAGAGGGTACAGTTCTTGCACTTTGTCGGGTCGAACTGAATCGAAATATTGCGGTTTTCGACAGCGACACGGCGGTCGAGTTTTTCAAAGCGGCTGGTAAAGGCAATATCGCGCTTCTTTTCAGCCTGCATGTAAATGGCATCGCTGCAGCAAATGGCGATGACGTCGGTAATATCTTCCGGCGTACAGCCGCGGGACAAATCCATGACCGGCTTGGCCAGGCCCTGGAGGAGCGGTCCCAGGGCCGTAGCCCCGGCCAGATGTTCCAGGACTTTATAGCAGATATTGCCGGAAACGAGATTCGGGAAAACGAGGACATTGGCCTGACCGGCTACGGTCGAACCCGGCGCTTTCTGGCGGGCAATGCGCGGTACCAGCGCAGCGTCGGCCTGCATTTCGCCGTCGAATTCAAAATCGACGTTACGGTCCCGCAGCAGGCGGACCGCTTCGCGAACGCGGTCGACTTCTTCGCCGGCACCGCTGCCCATGGTCGAATACGATAAGAGTGCTACTTTCGGATCGAGCATCTGCGCCGTCCGGCGGGCCCGTTCGACACAGCTGACAGCGATATCGGCCAGCTGCTGTGGCGTCGGTTCGATGACGACACTGCAGTCACCGACGACGAAGATACCGTCGTCGCCGAACTGTGGCTTATCTGTAATCATGATGAAGGAACTGCTGACCGTCGACAGGCCGGGATGAGGACCGATGACCTGCAGGGCCGCCCGGATGACTTCTGACGACGTAGCAACCGCACCGGCGACCATACCGTCGGCAATGTCAAAGGCGACCAGACAGGCTGCAAAGAAAATATAATTTTCTGACAAGACTTTCCGGGCTTCTTCCAGGCTCATGCCCTTCTTGGCCCGCCGTTTGGCATAATATTCGCAGAATTTATCCATCATAGGGTACGTTTCGGGATCGATGATTTCAATACCATCCATATCGATCTGGTATTCCGAAGCGACTTCGACGATACTCTGAGGACGACCGATGAGGATAGGCCGGGCAAAACCTTCGGCCTGGACCCGTTCGGCAGCCTGCAGGACACGGCGGCTTTCCGATTCCGGCAGGACGATTTTCTTCTGTTCTTTGGCAACGCGGCGTTTCAGGTTATTGATAAAGCGTGACATAAGACAACACCTCACATTTATCTACAATCATCACAGACATTTTGTTAAGTATAGTATACGGCAAAACGAAGACGGCCGCCTCTTTTCCATGACGAAAGGAGATATTACTCTGCCGAACGGAGAATAGCAGGGACAAAAAAAGAGGCTGTCGCATTAAGACAGCCTCTTTTTACGTTGATCGTAGGTCGTTCATCGTTTGTCGTATGGGATTAAAAATATCAATCCATCGCGATGAACGATGAACTACGAACGAACAACGGCTCTTATTCTACGGTAACGCTCTTGGCCAGGTTACGCGGTTTATCTACGTCATTGCCGCGGCTGACGGCGATGTAATAGGCCAGCAGCTGCAAGGGGATGATGGCCAGGATAGGAACGACGAAATCATCCGATGCCGGGACTTTGATCAAATCATCGACGGTCTTGCCGACTTCCGTATCGCCCTCCTGGACGACGCCGACGACATAGGCATCGCGGGCTTTGACTTCCTTGATGTTGCTGATCATCTTTTCTTCGACTTCCAGCTGGGTAGCCAGGGCGATGACGGGGACACCGGCTTCGATGAGGGACAACGTACCGTGTTTCAGTTCACCGCCGGCGTAGGATTCTGCATGGATATAGGAGATTTCCTTCAATTTCAGGGCGCCTTCCATAGCCAGGCCGTAGTCCATGGAGCGGCCGATGAAGAAGACGTCTTCTTTATCTTTAAAGCCATCGCAGAGACCTTTGATGAAGTCGACCTGGTCGAAGATAGCCTGGCACTGATCCGGCAGTTTTGCCAAATCAGACAGGATCTTTTCTTCCCGGTCTGTGGGCAGGTTCCCGTTCAAGCGGCCCATGTACAGGGACAAGAGCAGGAGCGTGACCAGCTGCGTCGTATAGGCCTTGGTCGAAGCAACGGCGATTTCCGGGCCGGCCCAAGTATAAGCGACCTGGTCAGCTTCACGGGAAATAGACGAGCCGACGACGTTGGTGACGGCCAGGGAACGGGCGCCACGGCGTTTAGCTTCTTTCAGGGCAGCCAGGGTATCGATGGTTTCCCCGGACTGGCTGATGACGATGCAAAGGGTCTTGCTGTCCGTCAAAGGATCGCGGTAACGGTATTCCGAAGCGATATCGACTTCGACAGGGATGCGGGCCAGTTTTTCAATGAAATACTTGGCCAAAAGACCGGCATGGTATGCCGTACCGCAGGCCGTGATCAGGATCTTACCGATGGATTTGACATCTTCCGGCGTCCAGTTCAGTTCTTCAAAATGGACATGCTTGCCATCTTTGGTGATGCGGCAGCTCATGGTATCCTTGATAGCCTTCGGCTGTTCGTAGATTTCCTTGAGCATGAAATGTTCAAAGCCGCCTTTTTCGGCTGCTTCGGCATCCCAATTGACTTCAAAGACTTTCTTGGAAATGGGCTTGCCTTCGAGGTCCGTGACCCAGACATTATCCTTCATGACGATGGCGATTTCCCCATCGTTCATGATATAGGTCTTGCGGGTATAGCTGAGGATGGCCGGGATATCCGAGGCAATGTAGTTTTCGCCTTTGCCGAGGCCGACGATGAGGGGGTTATCTTTCTTGCTGCAAATGACCTTATCCGGTTCGAATTTGCACATGAAGACTAACGAATAGGAGCCGCGCAGACGGGCCAGGACCTTGCGGACCGTGCTGGTGAAATCCCCGTCATACATGTCGGCGCACAGGTGCGCAACGACTTCCGTATCCGTTTCCGACTTGAAGTGATACCCTTTCTTGAGGAGTTCATCCTTCAATTCCATGTAGTTTTCGATGATGCCGTTATGGACGATGGCGAAATTGCCCTTTTCATCCGTATGGGGATGGGCGTTGACGTCCGACGGGCCGCCGTGTGTCGCCCAGCGGGTGTGGCCGATGCCGACAGTACCTACGACAGGATTAGCCTTGACTTCTTCAGCCAGATTGACCAGACGGCCTGCTTTTTTGCGGACAGCAATGGCACCGTCGTGATAGACGGCGATACCGGCTGAGTCATAACCACGATATTCCAGTTTTGCCAGTCCATCCATCAAAAAATCTGCTGCTTCTCTGTCTCCGATGTAACCTACAATACCACACATAGTTATATCCTCCTGATATGAAAATGTTCCTTCTTATGACGAACTTGTCGACGACGTTACCATCGTGTTTTTCCGCCATATAACGGCTGAAGCTGCCGAGAGACATCCGCTGATCATTTCGATACTTCTCTACCTCGTCTGCCTGAATCCATCAGGCACTAGCGCTATCCATTATATCGTCAAGGATTTCCAGACGCCTGCAAAAAAAAAATGCAGGAACGGGGTTCTAAGAACTCCATTCCCACACTTTAATATATTTGCAAGGTTTTGTCAATACCTACTTGGACGGTCCCATTTCGTGTTCGACGACGACGGCGATGTCATCGACGATACGTTCGAGCTGATCCAGGTCCGGTCCTTCTGCCATGACGCGGATCAAGGGTTCTGTCCCCGACGGGCGGACGAGGATGCGGCCTTCATCGCCCAATTCTTCTTCGCCAGCCGAAATAGCGGCCATGATGAGGTTGTTGTCTTCCCATCCCGATTTCGTCTGAACGCGAACATTTTTCAAAATCTGCGGATAACGTGTCATGAGACCGGCCAATTCCGACAAGGGCTTCTGCTGCTGTTTCATGATGCTCAGCAGCTGGACAGCGGTGAGCAGGCCGTCACCGGTCGTATTGTAGTCGAGGAAGATGATATGGCCCGATTGTTCGCCACCGAGGGAATAACCGTCTTTGCGCATCTTTTCCAGGACATAGCGGTCGCCGACAGCTGTAATTTCCGTCTTGCAGCCCATTTCCTTCAGGGCCTTGTGGAAGCCGATGTTGCTCATGACCGTTCCGACGACGGTATTCTGTTTGAGCCGGCCTTCGGCCTTCAATTTCAAGGCACAGAGGAGCATGATCTGGTCGCCATCCATTTCCTGGCCCTTTTCATCGACAGCCAGGCAGCGGTCGGCATCGCCGTCGTTGGCAATCCCTACATCGGCTCCATATTTGAGAACCGTTTCCTTTAAGCTTTCCAAATGAGTCGAACCACAGTGGTCATTGATGTTGATGCCATTCGGTTCATGATGGATGGCAATGACTTCCGCACCGAGGCGTTTGAGGATTTCCGGCCCCAAAACCGAAGCGGACCCATTGGCCCCGTCATGGACGACTTTCAGGCCCGATAAGTCGACATCCGTCGATTTGCAGATGAAATCAGCATATTCCTGCTGCAAATCAGTCCACGTCGAAATCGTACCGATAGCGGCTCCGGTCGGACGGCTCTGGAGGGCAGCCCGTTCATCTTTGAGCATATATTCTTCGATTTTGTCTTCCGTTTCATCCGGCAGCTTATAGCCAAAGCCGTCGAAGAACTTGATACCGTTGTATTCAAAGGGATTGTGCGACGCCGAAATCATGACGCCGGCATCCATATGATGGGTCCGCGTCAGGTAGGCAATGGCCGGAGTCGGAATGACGCCTACCATGTAGCAGTCCCCACCGGCCGAAGCAATACCGGCGGCCAGGATATCTGCCAGCATAGTGCCGGAACGGCGGGTATCCCGACCGATGAGAAAGGTCGGGTGTTCTTTGTTCTGCCCAAAAATGTAGGCAGCTGCCCTGCCCAAATGATATGCCAATTCCGGTGTCAGCGAATCATTGGCAATACCTCGTACTCCATCAGTTCCAAACAATCTAGCCATTTACTTTACCTCCAAAGGTTGATATTTACGGATGATTTCAATCGCCGTTTCCAGGCCATCCAAAAAAGCGCTCATAATGCCGCCGGCATAGCCAGCCCCTTCCCCGACAGGATAGAGGCCAGACGCCCCCAGGGCCATGCGGTCTTCACCGCGGACGATGCGTACTGGGGCGCTGGTACGGGTCTCGACGCCAGTCATGACGACATCGTCATCGTCAAAGCCGTGGATCCGCCGCCCAAAATAAGGCAGGGCCTGCTCCAGTGTCGTCGTGACGAACCCCGGCAGGACGGCATGCAGATCCGTCCAGGTCACGCCGGGACGGTAAGAATGGATGGGCCCTTCCTGCGGTGCACCAGGACGATTGAGGAAAGACCCGACCGTCTGAGCCGGCGCATGATAATTGCTGCCGCCAGCCTGATAGGCCAGGGCTTCATAGCGGCGCTGGAATTCGATGCCTGCCAGGGGACTGTCGCCACCCATGTCGTCAGCTGTGACGTTGACGACGACAGCGCTGTTGGCGATGCCGCTGTCACGCCGGTACAGGCTCATGCCATTGGTAACGACCCGCCCTTCTTCCGAAGCGGCTCCGACGACGACGCCGCCGGGACACATGCAGAAAGAATAGCACGACCGCCCTTCCGGGCTGTGATAGACCAGGGCGTAGTCCGCCGGTTCCAGGTCGAGATCCGCTGCCGGGCAGCCATATTGGGCCCGGTCGATGACATCCTGGGAATGTTCGATACGTACGCCGACGGCAAAAGGCTTCTTTTCCAGGGTTATGCCCTGGTCATGAAGCATGTAATACGTATCGCGGGCACTATGGCCGATGCCCATGATGACCAGTTCTGCCGAATACTCATCGCAGCCGTTGACGGTCACCGATGTGATACGTCCGCCGGCGTCGCGGTGGATAGCCGTGACACAGCTGGAGAAATGAACTTCGCCGCCCTGAGCCTCGATGGTATGGCGCATATTCTTGACGACGCGGCGCAGGACATCGGTCCCGACATGGGGATTATAGGCGTACAGGATGTCTTCCGGCGCACCGGCATCGACAAAGGTCTGCAAGATATGCCGCAGCAGCGGATGATTGACGCGGGTCGTCAATTTCCCATCGGAAAAGGTACCGGCCCCGCCTTCACCGAACTGGACATTCGACGAGGCCTTGAAGGGGCCGCCGCGCCAAAAAGTTTCGACGTCTTTCGTACGGGTATCGACGTCGCAGCCCCGTTCAAAAACGATGGGCGCATAGCCATGCTCTGCCAGTGCCAGGGCCGCAGCCAGTCCGGACGGCCCGGTCCCGATGACGATGGGCCGGTGGGCCAGAGGCCGTGTACCGGGCCGGATATCCGGAGCCGGCGTCTCAGCCAGCTGGCGGACATCCTTATTATCACGACAGCGCTTCCAAACGCGGCTCTCATCGACGAATTCAACATCGACAGTAAAAACAAAATAAATCCGCGGTTTCCGCCGGGCATCGATGGAGCGGCGGACAATGGTAAGGCGGGAAATATCGCTGCGGCTGCAGCGGAGCTTCTTGGCGACTAACGCGTCCAAAGGCTTTTTCATAGGCACAGCCGTGCGGATATTCAATACTCTAAGCACAATCTTCTCCCTTTCTACTCATCTTTCTTAATATGCAGTGTGGCATCGACTTCATCAGGATCCATGACGACGCCATCGACAGGCGGAATCAGCACTTTCCAGGTCTTTTCTTCCGTCATGTTTTCCACATCGATATCTGGCAAGTCAATGGAGCTGATATTTTTCAGCGTATCGGCTTCCCCGCGGATCTGGACCGACATCGGCTGGACCGTAACAGTCTTCCAGGCCGTCTGGCCGGTGACGTTCAGGTTGAGGGGTACCGTCTTGGACGTAGCATCATGGCCAATGGACACTTTGACATTGCTCTGCCAGGGCGTCATTTCCAGCCCTTCGACAGGCGTACCATCAGTTTGATACAAGTGAATCGGCGCCATAATAGCAAAGTCGCCATTGCGCTGATTGACTGGAATATCTACGACAGCCTGGCTGACGTGCTGGATGAGGCGGCGTGCCCCGCTGACAACGACTTTTTCCGGTACGATTTTCAAATCGCTGATGAAGTCCTTATCATCCAGCTTGCCGACGACATGCGGCGTCAACTTGAATTCTTTGACCGTATAGACATCGACAGTGATTTTCGTCGACGTCAAGCTCTGCTTCTTCAGCTTTGTCCCACTGGGGATCTCGATATGGATTGGGACTTCGACTTCCCCTTCCTGGACACTGGACAAGTCGATATAGGCCTTGATATCCGACGGCCCGACGTTGATGATCGTATTACGTGGTCCCGACAGGCGGACATAGACCGTCTTGGGCACATTGGACGTAATATACTGGGAGTCAAGGTTCTCTACGGTAATCGGCACGGTGTAACTGCCTTCACTTAGCGGGTTCTGTTCGTCAATGATGACGAACCACAAAACGATAGCCAAGAGAAGGCAGACGATTTTAAGCTGCCAGTTTTTATCAATCTTGTTCATAAGCTAAGGCCTCCATTTAAAAATATTGGCCAGGCCCTGAGGCGTCCGGTTCAAGAACGTCTTCAAGACATTGCGCAAGGCATTGCCATCGAGGTGACGATAAATATGGCCGCCATAGGTATAGGAAATGGAGCCCGTTTCTTCGCTGACGACGACGACGACGGCATCAGCCAGTTCACTGATACCGATAGCCGCACGGTGCCGCGTCCCCAATTCTGTCGACAGCGACCGGTCCGACGTCAGCGGCAGCAGACAGCCGGCAGCCATGATCCGGTTTTCCCGGATGATGACGGCGCCATCGTGGAGCGGCGTGTTGGGAATGAAGATATTCCCCAACAATTCCCGCGACACCAGGCCGTCGATGGCAATGCCCGTGTCGATATAATCATTGAGACCTACTTCGCGTTCAAAGACGATGAGCGCCCCTGTATGGGTTTTCGACAAAGCTTCACTGATAGCTACGATTTCATCGATGAGCCGCTCCAGTTCTTCCATACTGATGACCTGGCCAGAACGAAAGAAACGGCCCCGGCCGATTTGTTCCAGAGCCCGCCGCAATTCCGGCTGAAAGACGACAGGCAGGGCGACGAGGATGACCGTCATCCCCTGCTGCAGCATCCAATTGATGACGTGCAGGTCGAGGACCTTGCTGACGACTGTGACCACGCCCAGGACCAACAGGCCCTTGATCAAGGCCACCGCCCGGGTATTGCGGATGAGGATGAACAATTTATAGAGGACAAAAGCAACGAGCAGAATATCCAATATATCGAGCAGCCGGAAGCTGCTGATGAAACCTTGAAGAGGTAGGTACATAGGGCTTCACTCCACACAACGAGAATAAAAATAAAATAGGTATCCTTATTTTACAATATTTTGGGCATAAAAAAAAGGGCTTGTCGTCGGTGACAAGCCCTTTTTAGTGGCTAGTGGCTAGCGGAGGGTTTTAAATTTAAAGCCCTCTTCTACAAACTATGAACTACAGACTTACTTATCCGCAGCTGTTTTCTTTTCATTCAGCTGCGCTTCTGCTTCGTGGACCATGCGGAGGTTCGCTTCCTGTTTAGCCAGTGTCTCGAAGTTGATGGACTTCAGACGGGCTGACAGTTCGCGCTGGATGTCGGCAAAGGCGGCATAAATGGAACACATGCCGCTGCAGCCACGGCTGCACGAACCGATATCGTGGAGGCAGCGCTGCAGCTCCGTCTGCCCTTCGACGGCATCGATGATGTCAAAAAGAGTGATATCCTTAGGAGCCCGCTTTAAGGCAAAACCGCCTTCGACGCCACGATAAGACTTCATGATGCCGGCCTTGGTGAGACTGCGCATGATTTTCAATAAAAAACGTTCCGGTATATTCTGTTTTTCAGCCAGCGCCGCGCCGGTAATCTTCGTACCTTCCGGGAGAGACGCCAAATAGAGGACCATGCGGAAGGCATAGTCCGTAGCCTGATTCAATCTCATATTTCTACCCCCTTGTCGTCTATATCTAGTATTATACAATAAAAGACAAAAAAAGTATAGTTTCACTTCTGTAACCCCGGTCTCTAAAAGTATATCTATAATATACTTTTAGGTATATATCTTCAAAAGAAAAAGGCGCTGTCACAGGAAGACAGCGCTTTTTTTAGTGGTTAGTGGTTAGTGGCTAGTTTCACAAACTAAACCTCAAACATAGTCTTAAAGAAAATCGATAATTTTGAAAATGATTGCCGACATAACGGCACTGACGGGGATCGTGACGACCCAGGCGACGAGCATACTGCGGGCGACCCCCCAATGGACAGCACGGACGCGTTCAGCTGAGCCGATACCCATGATAGAGCCCGATACGACGTGAGTCGTACTGACGGGCAGATGGAGGAAAGTCGCCGTAAAGATGACGATGGACGAGTTCAAGTCAGCCGCAAAGCCATTGATGGATTCCATCTTGAAAATCTTCGTCCCCATGGTGGAGATGATGCGCCAGCCGCCGGCCGAGGTCCCCAGGGCCATAGACGTGGCGCAGGCCATTTTGACCCAAATCGGGATTTCCATGGTTTCAATATAGCCGCCAGACAAAAGAGCCAGAGCGATGATCCCCATGGCTTTCTGAGCATCGTTGGAGCCATGAGAAAAAGCCATCAGGCTCGCCGACAAAAGCTGCATCTTGCGGAACTGCCGGTTCAAAGCCAGCGGTGAATATTTACGGACGATCCAGAGAATGCCGATCATGACGAAATAGCCCGTAATCAAGGCGACGACAGGCGATAGGATCAAGGACAAGATGATCTTGCCGATGCCTCCCATATCGAGGGCTGCCGGACCGACACTGATACAGACGGCACCGATGACGCCGCCGATGAGGGAATGAGACGAACTGCTCGGAATACGGTAATACCAGGTGAGGACATTCCAGATAATCGAGCCGATGAGGGCAGCTACAATGACTTCCAGGCTGATTTCAGCCGGATTAAGAACTAAATCGCCGCCAATAGTCTTGGCGACGCCCGTACTGATCATGGCCCCGGCAAAATTCAGGCACGCTGCCATCATGATGGCATGACGCGGCGTAATAGCCCGCGTCGATACACTGGTCGCGATAGCATTGGCCGTATCGTGGAAGCCATTGATATAATCAAAGAGGACGGCCAGCAATACGATGGCCCATATTAACCAATGCTCAGGCATATTTCAATACAACCCTTCTGAACGTAACGACTAAATCTTCACAATCATCGGTGACGTCTTCGACAGACTGAAGGATTTCCTTCCATTTGATGATTTCGATGGGGTCCTTGCAGTTCTTGAACAAGTTCGCCATTTCTTCATGATACAAATCGTCGCAGTCCTGTTCCAATTTCAACACTTTCTTGCTCCGCGCTTCGACTTTGAGGTAATTCTTCTTGAGGTCCTTCATGTAGCCGATGGATTTGCGGATTTCTTTCATGGCCTTGGCCGTAATGGTCGCCATCTGCTTGGCCCCATCCGTAGCTTCACCGACTTGATACATGCACATTTTATCCATGATTTCACTGATGTTGTCGATAGCCGCATCGAGCTGGTCGATCAACTGCTGGATATCTTCCCGGTCCATAGGCGTAATGAACGTCTTTTGCAGGCGCTTCATCGTTTCCATGACCAGCGCATCGGCCTGGTCAGCCAGGGCGTCGATTTTTTCTAACGCCGTTTCTTTTGCGACTTCGCCGTTAATAGCCTGGCTCAGCAATTCAGCCGCTTCATAGCTCAATGTCGCATGCTGGTCCAATAAGGAAAAGAATTTTTCTTCCTTGGGCTTTAAGTGAAATGCCATAATCATCGATCTCCTTAACGAAAAGATAAGAATAAGCCTTTATCAAAATTTACACGATTCTTTCATATTCTTTACAAGGCTTTACTTTGAATTATATCATATGGCTTGTCATTATTCTATAACAACCAGGCATTTTTTCTCCCTCATCCTGCAATCTATGCATTATCAAAATGCTGTCATCTGCAGCGGATTCTCAAAGCCTCTCTTAGAGTCTGCCCTGAGCTTATAAGTCGACGTACTGCCGAAGTTTCTTGACATACGACCGGCCGATGGGTACGGGCTGATCTTCCATTCCTTTCAGGATAAGAACGTATTGATGATTAAACCACGGTTCAATCTGCTGAACTTCATCGATATTGACGATGTAGTTGCGATGACAGCGGAAAAATACGTCTTCAGGCAATCTCTTTTCAAATTGGACCAGACTGAGGTGGCTGGGATAGGTCCGGCCTGACAAAGTAACTAAATAGACCTTGCGCTTTTCCGCATAGACCAGGCGGATATCCTCCGTCGCGATGAGTTTGATTTTATCGCCTTCGTCGACGGAAAATCGCCGAGCATAACTAGGCCGTTCGCCACCATCGGCAGCCGTCAGAGAAGTGTCTTCCTGTGAAGGGGCTTCTTTTTTTGCATAGACGGCGCAAAACTTTTCGACAACCCGCCGGACTTCGCCTTCCGTAACCGGCTTGACCAAATAATCGAGGACATTGAGACGCAGCGTCTGAGAAATGAAATCGCGTTTCCCCGTGACAAAGACGATGGCCGGATGAGGCCCCTTTTCCGCTTCGATCTGCTTGGCAATGGTCATGCCGCTGACCCGCGGCATTTCCAACGTCAGAAAGACGATATCCGGCTGATGGGCTGCCAGACAGGCCATGGCCGCTTCTCCTTCATAGCATATCGCTTTTACCTCGATAGCTGGTTTCCCCTGCTGTAACAGCTTTTTCAACTGCGCCGCCATTAACGGTTCGTGATCAATAATTACGGCTTTTGCCCCCATGTCAACACCTCGTTTTCGTGATTTTTACCTTCATTATACCACAAACTGAGTTACAGCTAGTAGGAATGAAGCCTGTAAAAAGACAACCTCAAATCACCTATCTTTTAATACATATATTAAAGAACTGGACAAATGCTGCAAAGACACAAAGGACTGTGGAATGCCGAAGCTGAAAAGATGATTCTCAAACACTTCAACGTAGAAATCTAAGAAAGCGCATTACAAATAAAGTGAAACACGAGTATAATACTCATGAGTATTATACTCGTGTTTCACTTTATTTATGGAGTTAAGCGCCGTATTTATGCAAATAATCGGCGTAGTAAAATTCATCGGTCGTCATGTTGAAGTAGCGGATGCCTTCGCGCAGGCCCAGGAAGCCTGGGATGAGGGTCCAGCAGAAGAGGGCATAGATGCCCCCACGGACAGGGCGTTTCAAATAGAAGTAATGTATGCCAAAGGAGCCCAGGAAGAAGGCCAGGGCAGCTGTGATCAGACGCTCTTCGTTGATTTTATGGCGCAGTTCCGGCGTAATCGACGAAAAAGTCCCGTCTGTATAGGCATCGAAGCGGTCGGCGGCTTTCTGCTTCCACTGAGCCAGGGAGCCTTTCAAGGACGACGGTTTCTTCCTCCGTACGGCCGCTTCCGGGTCGTACAATCCCTGGTCAGACAAGTTCTGAGCCATGACCGTCGTTTCTCCGTCAATGGTCACTAATTCCGCTTCCATGACCTGCGTGAACTGTTCTTCATAAGCCTGGTCGAGCTGGCTGAGCAGGGTCTTGAGCTTGTTCTGGGTGTTGACCACTTTATCTGTCTTGACGCCCGTCGCTGCCAGTTTCTTATATTTATGGACCATGTAGACGGCCCGGTCCTGATAGTAATCGATGAAGTGTTCTGCCAGTCCGATCCGTTCGGGATACTGCTGTAAATAGTAGAGGAAATTGCGGGCAATATGCTGCATATTGGCTACGGTCCGGCACAAGTCCGGGTCGGTCAGCCCCAAACGTTCGGCTTCCATGCGGTTGAAGTCGCTGACGGCCTTTTCAAAGGCCGCCTGGTCGCGGCTGGCTCCTCTCCCCTTGCTGCCGGACCATTTCAACGAGAGCTTGTGCGGCTGCCGTTCCAGGCGATACAGGATGTACAGCGACAGGATAACGCCGATGACACCGACAGGATGGTTATAAAAGAACCAGGCACCGCCGCCGATGAGCAGGCAGAAAAAAGAAAGGACGTATAAAATATATTTCATCGAATTCCTCCTCCATCTCATTGCCTTTATTGTAACAAATGTGAGGAGATATGGCAAAAGGACCTGCCGCAAAAGCGACAGGTCCTTTTCTGTAGGGGCGACCACGTGGGGCGCCCGCTCCGGTGTATGTACAATTTCCCGGCCAGTCTGCTAGAAAAATCATCCAAATCCATAACGGGTCGCCCACGTGGCGCCCCCTACGAGCCACGAACCACGAGCCACTAGCCACTAGCCACTAGCCACTAGCCTATTTTACAACGGCATTGTTGATGATGGCGAGGAAGTCGTCGGCTTTGAGGCTGGCGCCGCCTACGAGGCCGCCGTCGATGTCGGCAGAGCCCGTGAGTTCAGCGACGTTGCCGCCTTTGACGCTGCCGCCGTAGAGGATGGAAACGTCTTCTGCCGTAGCTGCGTCATAGAGGGCAGCCAGTTTCTTGCGGATGATAGCGCAGACTTCTTCTGCCTGAGCAGCGCTGGCCGTCTTGCCCGTGCCGATAGCCCAGATCGGTTCATAAGCGATGACGACTTTCTTAACGTCAGCAGCTGTCAAGCCTTCCAGTGCTTTTTCAATCTGGCCTTCAATCCAGGACTGCATGATACCCTGTTCGCGCTGTTCCAATGTTTCGCCACAGCAAACAATCGGTGTCAGGTTATGAGCCAGTGCGGCTTTGGTCTTCTTATTGACCGTTTCATCCGTTTCATTGAAGTACGTACGGCGTTCGGAATGGCCGAGGATAACATGAGTGACACCGATGTCGACGAGCATAGCCGGCGAAACTTCACCGGTAAAAGCGCCTTTTTCTTCCCAGTGCATGTTCTGGGCAGCGACGTGGATCGGCGTGCCTTTGGTCATTTCGACAGCCATGGGCAGGTACGGGAAGACCGGAGCGATGATGACTTCCGGTTTTACGTCCTGCGGGACTTTGGCGACGAGGCCCTGGATGGTTTCTTTCGCATCGGCACCGAGATGATTCATTTTCCAGTTGCCGGCAATGATAGTTTTACGCATAATGAATTTCCTCCTTTAAAGGTGAATGATTATTTATCGCTCAAGGATACGACACCCGGGAGCTGTTTACCTTCGAGATATTCCAGGGAAGCGCCGCCGCCCGTGGAGATGTGGCTGATCTTATCGGCCAGGCCGGTCTTGTTGACAGCCGAAACGGAGTCACCGCCGCCGACGATGGAAACGGCGTCGGAATCAGCAACGGCCTTAGCGACAGCTTCGGTACCTTTTGCATAATTTTCCATTTCAAATACGCCCATAGGACCATTCCAGACGATGAGTTTCATCGGAGCCAATTCTTTTGCAAACAGTTCCTGTGTCTTCGTGCCGACATCGAGGATCATCCAATCAGCCGGGACTGCATCGACGGAAACGACTTTGTGTTCTGCATCGTTCTTAAATTCAGCAGCGACCATGACATCGACCGGCAGGAGCAATTTCGTACCCTGTTCCTTAGCCTGATTGATGAGCTGTTTTGCCAAGTCGATTTTATCTGTTTCGACGAGGGATTTGCCAATGCCGTAACCCTGGGCAGCCAGGAAGGTATTAGCCATGCCGCCGCCAATGATCATGAGATCGACTTTCGGCAGGAGGTTGGAAATAACTTCGATTTTGTCGGAAACTTTAGCGCCGCCGATGATAGCTGCGAAAGGATGTGCCGGATTATCGACAGCTCCACCGATGAAGCGGATTTCTTTTTCCAGGAGGAAACCAGCAGCCATGGGCAGGAATTTCGTGATGCCAGCGACCGAAGCATGAGCGCGGTGGCAGCAGCCGAAAGCGTCGTTGATGCCGACTTCAGCTAAAGAAGCGAGCTGACGGGCAAAATCTTCACCGTTCTTTTCTTCTTCTTTATGGAAGCGGAGGTTTTCCAGGAGCAGGACTTCACCCGGTTTGAGGGCGTCAGCCATAGCTTTCGTTTCTGCACCGACGCAGTCCGGAGCGAATTTGACATCAATGCCGAGGAGTTCCGACAAGCGTTTAGCGACCGGTTTCAAAGAATATTTTTCGACAACCTGTCCCTTCGGACGGCCGAGATGGCTGGCCAGAATGACAGCCGCATGATGGTCGAGCAGGTATTTGATGGTCGGCAGCGTTTTCTGGATGCGCGTATCATCCGTGATGTTGCAGTTTTCATCAAGGGGGACGTTGAAGTCAGCGCGGACAAAGACGCGTTTGTTTTCGACATTTACATCGGTAATCGTTTTTTTCATGAAAATTTCCTCCTCTAATTAAAGCAGTTGTATGATTTTTTCAGCCGCGCCTTCGTCTGTGACCAGCGTGCCCGTATGGCAGGCCCGCATGACGCCGACAATAGCTTCTGCCTTGCTGGCGCCACCGGCTACGGCGATGACGTGCGGATGATATTTGATTTCTCGCAATGAAATCCCTACATTATTCGTACCATATAAGATTTTTCCATCGAGGCCGCAATAACAGCCCAGGGATTCTCCACAAGCGCCGAGGCTGTGCAGGGCATCGCGCTGGAGCGTCGTCATGCCCCGTTTGCGTGCCATGCGGTCGGCCCGGCCGATACCAAAGATGACGACCTGGGCCCTGGCGGTCATGGCCACGTTTTCCTGGGTCTGGCGGTCCGCTTTGAGCATCATCTGCAGGGCGGAGTCGCTCAGCCCTTCCGGAATGTGGATCATGCGGTACGAACTGTGGGTTTTCGCCGCAACATTGGCGGCAATATAGTTAGCTTGGACTTCGACGTGGTTCCCCATGCTGCCACGAGCCGGCAAGATAGTCACATTGGCCAGACATTCCGGCAGCATACGGGCCACTTCGGCCATGGTCGAACCGCCGCTGATGGCGACGGTATCGACACTGCCAAAGAGGTCGTTCAACAACAGGGCACCGCGGCGGCCCAATTCTTCTTTCGCTGTCTTATCGCTGTCACTGTCACCGGGAACGATGTAGACATTCTTCAGACCCAGCTTCTGACGAATCTGGCGCTGCATGTCATCCAAATTGTTCAGGCGCAGGAAGCATTCCAACAGATCCGGCATGAGCCGTTTGCCTTCCGGTTCCATGGCAATGCCCAGCGTCGTAAAGCGGACGATACCGCTGCGGCGCAGGACGTCGACGTGCGAGCGGACGACGCGTTCCGACAGGCCCGAAAGGCCTGCCAGCGTCCGGCGTCCGACGGGCTCGGCGTCGGCGATGTGCCTCAGCAGCAGATAACGTTCTTTAATTGTTCCCATGACATCGGGAGCTATTTTTTGAAAGATACTCAATGTATCTTGTTCCATCTTACTCTCTCCCTTCACGATGCGATAGAACAACAGAGTATAATCACTGATTCAGCAGGCATTTGCCTGTCATATCGGCAGGAATGTCCATCCCGGCCAGCGTCAGCATGGTCGGAGCTACATCGGCCAGGATGCCGTCGTGCAGGTGTTCCCCTTTATGTTCTTCACTGACCAGGATGCACGGTACATGATTGGTCGTATGGGCCGTATATGGGCATCCCGTATCGGGATCGGCCATCTGTTCCGCATTGCCATGATCGGCGATGATCAAGAGCTGTCCCTGAACCGGTTTCAATGCTTCGACGATTTTGCCGACGCAGGTATCGACTGTTTCGACAGCCTTGACAGCTGCTTCAAAGACACCCGTATGGCCGACCATATCGGCATTGGCGAAATTGAGCATAATCATGTCATATTTAGCAGCCTTAATCTGTTCGATGACTTTTTCTGTAACAATCGGTGCATTCATTTCCGGCTGCAAATCGTAAGTCGCTACTTTCGGCGACGGTACGAGGATGCGGTCTTCACCGGGATTCGGTTCTTCTTCGCCGCCGTTGAAGAAATACGTGACGTGTGCGTATTTTTCCGTTTCGGCAATGCGCAGCTGGGTCTTGCCAGCTTTAGCCAGGACTTCACCCAAGGTATTGGGGATGCGTTCTTTATCATACACGACGTGTACTGGAAGATCGTCTTCATAGCGGGTCATAGTGGCGAAATACGTGTCCAGTTTTTTCGGACGCGGGAAGCCGTCGAAATCAGGGACGACGAAAGCCGTCGTCAGCTGACGGGCCCGGTCCGGACGGAAATTGAAGAAGACGACGCTGTCTCCATCCTGGACGGGATGTTTATGGATGACTGTCGGGATGACGAATTCGTCGGAAACATCCGCTGCATAGGAATGTTCCAGGCAGGTCTGAGCATCCGGTTCCTGCGGGCCTTCGCCAAGAGCGACGGCATCATAGGCTTTTTCGACGCGTTCCCAGCGTTTGTCGCGGTCCATGGCATAGTAGCGGCCGCTGATGGTAGCGATTTCGCCAACGCCGAGTTCTGCGCACTTGTCTTCCAGTTCCTTGAGGTATTCGCCAGCACTGCGGGGCAGTACATCACGGCCGTCGAGGAAAGCATGGATGTAGACTTTCTTCAAGCCATAGCGCTTGGCCATTTCCAAAAGACCATAGAGATGCTGTTCACTGCTGTGGACGCCGCCAGGCGATACCAGGCCCAGCAGGTGGAGGGCCGAGCCTTTTTCCTTGACGTTTTCCATGGCACCGACGAGAGCCGGTTTCTGGAAGAAAGCTCCGTCTTTGATATCCTTGGTGATCTTGGTCAACGCCTGGTACACAATACGTCCCGCACCGATATTAAGATGGCCCACCTCAGAGTTGCCAATCTGGCCGTCAGGCAGACCGACGTCTTCGCCCGATGCGCCGAGATACGAATGAGGATATTCTTTCCAAAGTTTCGGCAAAACCTTGAGGTCTGCCTGGGCTACGGCGTTATCTTTGGTGATGTTGCTGCAGCCAAAACCATCCATGATGACCAGCATTACAGGTTTCTTTTTCGTCATTACAGTTTTTGACTCCTTTTATGATTGATGAGAAAGTAAAAAGGGGCCGTCATGCGACGGCCCCTTTAGGGTTCAATCTGATTTGTAACGGGAGGCTGTTTACCCGTCGGGAAATGCGTCGCTACAAATTAGTGTTTGCTGTTGTAGTCGTTCATGACAGCAATGAGGTTGAGGACTTTGTTGGAGTAGCCGATTTCATTGTCGTACCAGGAAACGACTTTTACGAAGGTGTCCGTCAAAGCGATACCAGCTTTAGCGTCGAAGATGGACGTAAGCGGGCAGCCGAGGAAGTCAGAGGAAACAACAGCTTCGTCGGTGTAGCCGAGGATGCCTTTGAGTTCGCCTTCAGAAGCTTTTTTCATAGCTGCGCAGATTTCGTCGTACGTAGCCGGTTTAGCGAGGTTGACCGTGAGGTCGACGACGGAAACGTCGAGGGTCGGTACACGCATGGACATACCCGTCAATTTGCCGTTCAATTCCGGAATGACTTTGCCGACAGCTTTAGCAGCACCCGTCGTGGACGGAATGATATTGCCAGCAGCTGCGCGGCCGCCGCGCCAGTCTTTCATGGACGGGCCGTCAACGGTTTTCTGAGTAGCCGTCGTGGAATGAACCGTCGTCATGAGGCCTTCTTTGATACCGAAAGCATCGTTGAGGACTTTAGCGATCGGAGCGAGGCAGTTCGTCGTGCAAGATGCGTTGGAAACGATCTGCTGGCCTTTGTATGTATCGGTGTTAACGCCGCAAACGAACATGTCTGCCTGACGGCCGTCAGCACCCTGTTTGGAAGGAGCGGAGAGTACAACGTATTTTGCACCAGCTGCGAGGTGTTTTTCAGCGAGGTCCATGGTGAGGAAACGGCCTGTCGATTCAACGACATATTCAGCGCCGACTTCGTTCCATTTGAGGTTTGCCGGATCTTTTTCAGCGGTTACGCGGATTTTTTTGCCGTTAACGATGAGCTGGCTGTTTTCGACGTCAGCTTCGATTGTGCCATCGAACTGGCCGTGCATGGTATCATATTTGAGCATGTATGCCATGTAGTCAACCGGGCAAAGGTCGTTGATGCCTACGATTTCGATGTCATCACGAGTCTGTGCTGCGCGGAAAACAAAACGACCAATACGACCGAAACCATTAATACCAACTTTAATCATTGTCGATACACTCCTTTTGAAAACGAAAATAACTTTTTTACATAATTCTAAGAACTTGAGGGCCTTACTACTTACACTGTAAGTATGCCACATTGGGTACGATTTTGCAATACCATGGACGTTTTATGTCCCGATTTATTGCATCCGCAAAGATGCCGCGGCGATGCCGACATATTCCTTAATGGCCAAACAGGAGTTAAATAAGTAGAAGGACTGGGGTATGATGGAATATCCCGACCAATTCGTCACAGCGCTCGTATGATAATCACAGGGATATGGCGTCACGTCCAGACCCTGGCGTTCAAAGAACCGGACAGACCGGGGCATGTGGAAGGCACTCGTGACCAGAATGGGCTTCGTCCACCCCTGCTGACTGCAGATTTGTTTAGAAAAAGCGGCATTTTCTGCCGTATTGCGGCTTTTGTCGTCCATGAATATCTTATCTTCCGGTACGCCCAGGGATAAAAGCATCCGCTTTTCAATAGACGATTCGTTGGCATCGCCCTTGAGGATCGTCCCGCCCGATAAGAGGATGGGCAGGTTCTTGGCTTTTTGCAGGCGCAGGGCCATGAGGAAGCGGTTAGCCGCTGCACTGCCGACTTGTCCGGTCCCATCGAAATCAGGGACACCTGCCCGGGAACCGCCGCCGAGCAGGATGATGACATCTCCATCGACGGAAGCTCCCTGCGGCTGATCGTAGGCTGTTTCCAAGGGATGAATGATGCCGTTCGATACCGGTTCAATAGAGAGCAGATAGAAAACAGCCGTAATGACTGCCAAAGCCCAGCGTCCTGGACTGTGTTTGCGGAACATATAGCAGAGCAGCAAAATTAAAGCCAGGACAATGCCGCCCATAGGTAAAATCCAAGCATAAAACCATTTAATGATATATAATAACAAAATAAAGGCATCCTTTCTGAGTATTAAGTTTGTAGTTTGTAGTAGCGACCTGCGGCCTGCATTCCATACATATTATATCATAAACTTCATTGGCAAAAGGTAAAATATATGCTATACTTATTTTGAATCCCTGTAAAGGGATAGTCTATCCATGGGGATGTAAAGGTTTCGACGTGGATGGTTGTATCATGAATAGCGAGCCGGGGTTTCATCTGCCCGTAAATCGGTGAACCTTTTAAATTAAACGCAAAAGAAAACAATTTTGCTTTAGCTGCCTAATCGCGGCTAACGTCTCCTGCTGCTAATCCTGCGGGCAGCTCGTAGACGTCACTTAGCGGGATACCACATGGCTTTGCCTGGCAGTCGTGTCGGGAAACTCACAGGCTGGAATCGTCTAGTTTGTCCTTGTACGAAAACGGTTTAAGATCCTAACAAGGTCTGCGCTCGGAGAAGTTCATGGGGCGGCATTTACGGACAGGAGTTCGACTCTCCTCATCTCCACCATAGGTAAAGGAGCTGTCGCATCACGCGACAGCTCCTTTTTTACGTTGAGCGTAGGTCATTCATCGTTGGTCGTAAAGATAAAAAATATCAACCTGCCACAATGAACGATGAACTACGAACAAATAACTTTTAATTTATTAGCGGATGGTTTTAAATTTAAAGGCCTTCGTGCAACGGCCTTTTTGTATTGTAGGGGCGACCACGTGGGGCGCCCGTTCAAGCAAATTGGCACGGGATTCTTACATGTACCCGACGGGCTCGCCACGTGTGAGCCCTCCCAGCAAGCAAGGCTTTTAGATAAAATTTTCGAATCCACTATTGACAAAAGTATGCACAAGGTCTATGATAAGGACCGTAAGTTAAACATCGATTTTATATTTTGACATTCGATGACGAGAAAGAGTACATTTTTACGGAAGCGCACAGCGAGCCGGGTATGGTGAAAGCCGGTGGTGAAAGGAAAATGGAAAATCATCTCTGAGAATTGCAGTTGAAATAAGTAAACTGCACCGTCTGATCCACGTTACAGGAAACGCGTATGATAGTACGTTGAAAAGTGCCTTGTCTTTTTGGCGAGGAATATTGGGTGGTACCGCGGATATGAACTTCCGTCCCTTGTGGACGGGAGTTTTTTTTATTTCATGTTTATCTTATGACTATATGACTCACAATAGGAGGAATTCATCATGGAAAACATCAATTTCGACAGTCTGAAACGACGGAGAGATCTTCGCATCATTTTACCGGTCTTTCTTGTCTCGATTATAGCCTGCATCGACCGCGTCAATATTTCCTACGCTAAACTGACCATGACCCAGACGCTTTCATGGTTGTCGCCGGAAGTATACGGCTTCGGCGCTGGTATCTTCTTCGCCGGGTATCTGCTCCTGGAAATCCCTGGTTCCCTGTTCGCCGCTAAGTTCTCGGCATCGAAATGGATTTCCCGCATCATGTTCACCTGGGGCGCCGTCAGCCTCTGTATGGCTTTCGTCACCACAGAATGGCAGTTTTACCTGTGCCGTTTCTTATTAGGGGCTTCGGAAGCCAGTCTCTATCCGGTCATCTATTCCCTGTTGTTCCCCCGCTGGTTCACGGCGGCTGAACGGGCCCGCGCAACCTCGCTCATGCTGACGTCGCTGTTGCTCTCGACCATCGTCGGCGCACCGATTGCCGGCGTCCTCTTGGAACATTCCTTCTTCGGCCTCTTGGGCTGGCAGGAACTGTTCATCCTGGAATCCATCCCGGCTCTCTGCTTTGCATTTTACTTCTTCTTTGCCGTCAAAGACCGTCCTGACCAGGCCAGCTGGCTGACCGATGCTGAAAAAGAATATTTGACGACGATGTACCAGGAAGAACAGGCCAAGATGCAGAGCGTCAAAAAATACACGGTCTTCCAGGCATTCACCGATACAAAAGTCTTAAAACTCTGCCTCATCTATTTCCTCTGGGTCGTCGGTTTCTGGGGCTTCTATTTCTGGATGCCGACCGTTCTCAAGAACCTCTCCGGCTGGTCTACATCGCTTATCGGCGGAGCTATCGCTATCCCCATGATGGCAGCCCTGGTCGTACAGCTGGTCATCGGCCATACCGCTACGGTTACGGGCGATAAAGTATGGCATGTCTTCGGGGCTTTGGCCGTCGGCGCTGTCGGTCTCGGTTTATCGCCATTTGCACACAATATGGGCGCCGCCTTGTTCCTCATCTGCTTATCGGCAATCGGTATCCACGCCTCCATGGGTGTATGGTGGACCATCCCGACGACCTTCCTGTCCGGCCCGGCAGCTGCCGGCTCCATCGCCCTCATCAACTCCTGTGGCAATCTGGGCGGCATGTTCGGCCCGAATATGATGGCCTGGGTCCAGGCACAGACAGGCAGTTTTGACATGGGCTATTACCTCATGGCCGTCTTCATGTTCTGCGCAGGCCTTCTGGTCCTGACGTTGAAATACAAAGTCAACGGAGCGGCTAAAAAAGACGTTCTCCTCGACGCCAAAGCAGAAGTCCAGCCTACAGCCGGGCACTAATGGTGCGTGGCTAACTGCTAACTGCTAAAAAAGACCGACACATTAAGCAAAAAGATGCTTAATGTGTCGGCCTTTTTTACTAGCCACGAGCCACTAAACGTCCATTGCCTTCAGCACGGCCCGGGCAAAAACGGCGTAGCCTTCCGCATTGGGATGGACGCCGTCGGCGTAGAGATTCTTCCCGGTCCGTCTTTCCGCCTTGAGCAGGGCTTCGTAGAAATCAATGACGATACAGCCCGTTTCTTGTCCGTAGGAAAGCAGCCAGTCCCGATACTGACGGAGTTCATCATTGTGTTTGTCTACATCACTGGCATTTTGCCAGCCGTACATAGCGCTTTCCATCTTAGTCAGCGGCGGAATGCCCAGATATACCGGTTTCCCCTGTTCCTTCAGCATGGCAACCATAAGCTGTATATTCTGACAAATGCGTTCCACTCCGCCATCGAGCAGGATGTCATTGGAACCTCCCATGAGGAAGAACGCATCGTAGCGGCTGAGGTCGAATTGATGGAGGCGATAGACCATGCCCGTCGTCGTATCGCCGCACTGCCCTTCATTATCAATATGGATATGGCTCTGGCCCGACACCAGGGACGTCCAGCTCTGATCCGGCCGGACGTCGAAGCCATATGTCAGGCTATCCCCCAGACACAGGAGTTTCATGCCTGGACCGCTTTCTGGACGGCCGTTACAGCCGCATCCGTTGACAGCCACGGGGCATCAAAGTGGCAGCCGGCTTTTTCCAAATCCATCTGGCAGGCAAAGATTTTCGGGATAGCGCTGGTATAAACCTGATGGTCATACATATAACGCAGTGTCGTTTCAACATCGGCATCGCTGAGGATATGGCCGTGATCCAGCAGGACCAGCCGGTTGGCATAGGGCAGCGCCGCTTCCAGCGTGTGTTCAATGACGACAATCGTATGGCCGTATTTGACATTCAAATCGTGTATCAGTTCGTAAAATTCATGGGTCCCTTCCGGGTCCAGGGCCGACGTCGGTTCATCGAAGACCAGGATATCCGGATCCGTTGCCAGGACATCGGCAATGACCAGCCGCTGGCGCTGACCGCCGGATAATTTCGTGACCTGGCGGTGGCGGTACGGCGTCATATTGACCTTTTCCAGAGCTTCCGTAATGGCCTGCCCGATTTTATCCGGGGCTACGCCCTGGTTTTCCAGGCTGAAGGCAATTTCTTCTTCAACAGTCATCGCAACCAGCTGGCTATCGTAATCATCGAGCATAGCCCCAACGCGGGTTGCCAGCTGCGAAATCGTCGTCTGCGTCGTCGCCTGGCCATCGACATAGACCATCCCTTTCATGACGCCGCCGAAATAATGGGGAATCGCGCCCGTCATAGCCATGCAGAGAGAACTCTTGCCGCTGCCGCTTTCCCCGGCAATAACCAGGAAATCACCTTTCTGGACCGTCATAGTGACATCATCCAGCACTGGCGTCTTCTGCTTATTATAGATGTACGACAAGTGTTCCATGGAAATGAGACCATCCTGAGACGGCTTCAAATCATACATACTGTGGTCCGACGTCACTTCCTGTTCTTCCAGGGAATCGAGGATGCCCCGGGAAACGAAAAGGCGCAATGCCGGAAAATACATGAGCGGCGTAACGATGGCATTCAATGCACCGATGACGACAACCAGGGGCAGCATTGCCGTAAAATAGACGACATTCGGCAAATTCATGACGAACTTCAAAATCGTGACAAAGGCACCACCACTCATGCAGGTAGCGGCAAAACCGGTCAGGACAGGCAGGCACGAATGGCCCTTGAATTTAATGAATGCCAGATTCTTGACGATGAAAGTACAGGTCAGCGCGCCAAGAGGTTCACTGATGAGGTTGCCATAAGGAAAACCCGACTTCGACGTCAGAACGTTGACCAAAGCAGCAACCAGGCCGATGCCCAGGGCTTGTTTATAACTCGGCTTAGTCAGGCAAATGGCAACGCAGTATGTGGCGATAGTCCAGTTTGGCGTGACGCCGCCGACACTCGGCGAGACGAGGTGCAAAATCGTACCGATAGCCAGCATGAGTGTCGTAATGGTAATCCAGCGGAACTGACCGCCTTGACGGTGATGAAATTCTAATTTAGATATATCTGCAACAGTTTTCATCTTGTTCCCCTCCTAAACCAAATCCTGCAGGCGTAAATAAACGACGACACAGCTCAGGGCCAGCATGATGATGATGCCCACATAGTCCCGTCCTTTAGGGCGGACGTTACTCATGAAGCTGTGTTCATTACTGCCAAATCCCCGCAATTCCAGGCTGAGAGCCATCGTTTCCGACCGGCCCAAAGACTTGAGCATCAGCGGCTGGACGACGCTCATATAATTGATGACCTTTTTAAAGACATTACCCTTCGTCGATAAGCCCCGGCAGGCCTGGGCTTCCTGGACGGCCTTGCTTTCTGCAATAAAATCTGGTACGAAACGCAGGGCTGCCGTAAACATAAAAGCATATTCATAAGGAATCTTAATCTGCTTGACCAAGGCGGCCGTCAAATCCTGAAGGCGCGTCGTCGTCAGCAAAATGATAAAGACGATAGTCATAGCCAGCATGCGGAGCCCCGTAACATATGCCGATTCCAGGGAACCACCGCCCAAGAGCTGGACGACGGCCAGGAAGACGGCAAAGACAGCCAGGCTGAATACGGCCTTGATATTGCGCGATAAGCTGCCGCATAATCCCAAAAGGATGATTTCGATAATGACTAAGACGACTAAAGGCAGCGTCGTGTGTATGACCAGGGCCCAGAAAGAAAAGGCAAACGTGCCGATTAATTTCGTAACAGGGACTAAATGCTTCATCATTTGCGGGTACCTCCTATCCGTTCCAGCATGGCTGCCGTAAACTCTTTCATGGATTTACAATAAGGAAAATCCGGGACCGCCATCGACAGGGTCACGGCATCGGGCCGACTCAGGCCCAAATCGTATAAATCGTCGCGCTGGGTAAACAATTCCTGCGGGGTTCCATCGAAAGCCTTGGTATGATTGCCGATGACCAGCACGCGCTGACAGTATTCGGCGAAAATATCCATATCGTGACTGATGATGAGGATGGTCATGCCCTTTTTGTTGAGTTCCGTCAGCAGCGCCATAAGCTGTTCTTTGTCTTCGCTGTCCTGACCGCTCGTCGGTTCATCGAGAACGATATACTTCGTGTGCATGGCAATGGCAGAGGCAATCGCGACGCGTTGTTTTTCCCCGCGGTTCAGATTGGGCGGATAGGCTTCTGCTAATCCGGTCAATTCAGTCGCAGCTAAGGCTTCCTCGACGGCCTGATGGATCTCATCACGGCTCATGCCCAGCTGTTGCGGCCCATAGGCCACTTCTTCGCGGACTGTCGGCCGGAACATCTGCCGTTCCGGCCGCTGGAAGACATAGCCGATAAAATGACTGCGTACCGACGCATCGTCGTCATTAATGACCTTGCCGTCGTATCTGATTTCACCGGACACCGGCTTTTCCAGCCCCATGAGCAGGCGCGTCACCGTCGTCTTGCCGCAGCCGTTGCGACCGCCGAGGCCAATGAATTCGCCCTCCCCGATTTGTACATTTACGTGTTCCAGTACGGGTACGCCATTCCCGTAATTGAAACTGACATCTTTCATTTCCAGCATCTCTATCTCCCCTTCTGTCTGAAGACAACAAAAAAACCTTCCGTCCCTGTATAGGGACGAAAGGTTTGGTTTCTTCCGCGGTGCCACCCAGATTGACTCAGTAAGTCCAGCTCTACATGTACGGCCATAAGCGATACACGTTTCTTTGATAGCGGTGGAAATACACCGTCGCACCCTACTGGTCACCGTTCAGGCCGCATCTCCCGAATCCATTCTATCCGCCGGTCCGTGCCGAACTCCCACTGCCATCGGCTCGCTGGAACTGCCACAATCGGATATACTCGTTTCGTTCATCGACAAATCCATTTATATTTTGCTTTATTATATACTTGCTATGCGCCTATTGTCAAGGACTTATCCCGGAAGTTTGACACTTGCTCCTTACTTCATTGAATAAGAAATCCTATAACCAAGCCATTGATAGCTATTTTTTTC
>NZ_JBHYRR010000038.1:0-26642 GCF_047974155.1 Megasphaera jansseni
CCATACGACAAACGATGAACGACCTACGATCAACGTAAAAAGAGGCTGTCTTAATGCGACAGCCTCTTTTTTATTCATCGCCTGTATGCGATATCGTAGGGGACGGCCTGAACAAGGCGTCCCGCTACGCGCTGAGGGCTTCCCGAAGCGTCGTTGTCAGTTTGAGTCTGTCGCGGCGGAATGCCGCATCTGAATCCGACTGCAGTTATCCCTTATGCTTCAGCTGAAGCAGACAATGCTACATACATTATATATACTATAGTTGTCCTGAAAAGGGCTACACCGTTTCTTCGGTGCACAGGGACGTCAATGCCGGCAGGTCGGTAATCTGCATCCTGCCCCGTGTCGTAGTCAGGATGCCGCGGCGACGCAGCTCCGTCAATTCCCGCGTGACCTGTACCCGGCTCATGCCGAGGATATCTGCAATTTCCTCCTGCGTCATTTCAATGGTCAATCCAGACTGGGACGGCTGATTCACGGACAGCAGATATAACAGGTTGCAGAGCTTTACCTGGGAAGAATTGAATTCCTGATGGATCGTCTCGAACAAGAAGAGGTTCACATATTTCGAGTACCAGCTGACTACGCTCTCAGCCAGCTCCGCCTGGGCCTCAAACATGGCTTTGAATTGGGGAATCGTGAATTCCAGAACATGGACTTCCGACAGGGCGACCGTCATCAGGGACAATTCAATGCGGAAATCCGTCGTGTGGTAGCCGGGCAGTATCGTTCCTGGGCCGTGGAAGCTGATGATTTTGCGGCGGCCGCTTTCATGGTCGGAAAAATGGATGGAAGCACCGGACATATAATATTGGAGGCGATCGTAAGGCTGGCCTGGCTTCCAGAGATACGCCCCTTTTTGAAAAACCCGTTCCCGATGGGGCTGGGACAAAAAGTAATCTTGAAAGGCGCGGAAATCATCGGCAAAATAATATCTAGGTGTAAGCATAGGAATCCAACATCTCCTGTTTTTAAGGTAAACAGTCACAGAAAGAAGGAATACAGATGGAATACAAAGTAAAAGTAACGGTACTCGACAAAAAATTATACCCCGAATTACAGCAGCAATACTGTGCCGTTCCTCAGAGCGGAAAGTGTCCCTGCTATTATGTCGGGGATGAATTCATTTTTTACCGCAATGACGAACGAGATGACTTCTGGCACTGCGGTGAAGGGACGCTGGTGAAATCGGGAACCCCCGATGAAGGCTGCCTGCAATCACCGGGAACGGCCCATTGTGGAACGAAAGGCGTCCCCTTCTGTTCCGAAGCCTGGGATGCCATTGCCCGGTATATTTACACGGGGCTCCAGGGCGGATCCATCATGCGCGGATGGATGAAGGAAGAAAACACGATGATCGCCTGCTGTTCCGACGGAACGCGGCCGGTCATTTTCAAGATTGAACGAATCGATGAAGATGAAAAAGAAGAAAACGGAAAAAAAGCCTAACCTTTACGGTGCGCCGCTGGCGATGACGAGACCTGTCACGCTGGCGGCGCCTTTTTGTTTCAAGGCATGGGCGCAGGCCTCTAAGGTCGCGCCAGTCGTGAAGATGTCGTCGACGACGAGGATATTTTTCTTACGGACGGCGATGGTTTCTTTGACGGCAAAGGCGTCATGGACGTTCTCGGTCCGCTCGTCCCGCCGGAGCTGCCATTGGACCTTGGTCGGCCGCAGGCGCTGCAGGGCGTCGCACCACTCCCAGCGTTCCGACGCCCAGTCCCGGAAGAGGGTTTCGGCCTGGTTGAAGCCGCGGCGCTGTAATTTTTCCGGCGCTAAGGGAACCGGGACGACGAGATCGATACGGGCGAACCGTTCCGGCCAGGGAAAGCGGTCGAGCAGGGTCCGGCAGGCCCGGCATTTCCCCTGTTTGCCGTTATACTTGATGTCGTGCAGGACATGGCGCATGGCGCCGCGGTAATCGGCCAGGCAGTAACAGGCACTGAGGTATCGTATCGCCGCAGGCCTGTTGATGCGCCGGGGATGCCAGATGGCGGCCAGGCAGGCCGGGCACCAATCGCCCTCACGGGGCACCATGGCCCCGCAGGACGGACAGTGTGGCGGATATAAGAGATTGAAGAGATGCGTTATCAGGGACATAGCTTTCCCTCCCTAGACGATGAGCGCTCCCTGCAGGCGCGGGATGAGCAGCGTGAAGCGACGGCTCGTGCGCTGATTCTGGACGGCGGTCTGGACGGCCCGTTTAGTCCCGACGAGGATGACTTTGCGCTTGGCCCGGGTGACGGCCGTATAGAAGAGATTGCGCTGGAGCATGATGGCGTGGCTGTTGACCAGGACCATGATGACCGTATGGTATTCGCTGCCCTGGCTCTTGTGGACGGTAATGGCATAGGCCAGGGTGATTTCATCGATCTCCTGCCCTTCGTACTTGACATCCTGTTCAGGATAGCGGACATGGACCATGTCCTTCTGGATGGCAAAGATTTCACCCATATCGCCGTTGAAGACCCCTTTTTCATAATCGTTGTGCTTCTGCATGACCTTATCGCCGACGCGGAAGACGCCGTTCTTCCCTTTCAGTTCGGCCTTGCCTTCGGCCGGCGGGTTGAACTTGTTCTGAATGAGCTGATTGAGGTTATCGACGCCGCAAGGGTTCTTATACATGGGCGACAAGACCTGGACGGCGAACTTATCACCTGTTTCCAGGAGTTCGCTATTATAGAGGGCGCTGATTTTTTCGGCACCGTCGGCCTCGCTTTCGATTTCGACGAAGCGGAACTCCGTATCTTCATTGACGACGGGCAGGCGGCCGCTGTTGATGAGATGGGCGTTAGTGACGATGCGGCCCCCTTCTTTCTGGCGGAAAATCGTATCCAGGCGGACGACCGGGACCTGGCCGGAGGCGATGATGTCGTGCAGGACGGCGCCAGCCCCGACCGACGGCAGCTGGTCGGCATCGCCGACGAGGATGCAGCGGCACTGTGGCTTCAAGGCGCTGAGGAGGTGATACATCATTTCCATATCGAGCATGGACACTTCATCGACGATGACCAGGTCGGCCGGCAGCATCTTCGTTTCATTGTATTCAAAGACCTGCATGGCCCCGACGTGGCCGTCAGGAATGAGCAGGCGGTGGATAGTCTTGGCCTTGCGCTGCGTCGTTTCGGCCAGGCGCTTCGCCGCCCGTCCGGTCGGCGCGCAGAGCAGGATGCGCAGGCCTTCCTGTTCGGCCAGGCGGATGATGGTCTGGACAACGGTCGTCTTGCCCGTCCCAGGCCCCCCGGTGATGACGGTCATGCCGGACTGCAGGGATTTCTCTACGGCTTCGCGCTGTTTGTCGGCCAGCTCGAAATGGCGCGCATCCTGCCAGCGGTCGAGGAAGAGCTGGACGTGGGTCTTCATGGGCAGGGGCTTCATGACCCCCATGTCCCGGATGCGCCCGGCAATATATTCCTCTTCTTCATAGGCTTCGGGTGTATAGACGTACAAGGTCCCTTCAAAATCGGCCGTACAGAGCTGGCCCACTTCGATGGCTTCCTTCAGAATGTCGTGCAGCCCCAGGGCATCGGCCTGGAGGATGAAGGATGCCCGGCGGACCAGTTCCGTGTCGGGGATGCAGACGTGGCCATTCTGGGTCATCGTCCGCAGGACATAGGTCAGGCCGGCGCTGAGGCGCTGCGGGTCCTGCCGGTCCATGCCGTAGGCCAGGGCGATCTGGTCAGCCGTCTTGAAGCCGATGCCGTCGATTTCGGCGATCATGCGGTACGGTTCCTCGGTCAGGACGTAGTGGACGTCGTCGCCGTATTTCTGTAAGAGCCGGCTGGCATAGCGGCCGGCTACGCCGTGCTGTTCCAAGTCATAGGCGATGTCGTTGACCTGTTTCTCTTCATAGAAGGATTCCGTAATGACGGCCAGCTTCTTGGGCCCGATGCCTTCGACTTCCAGGAGCCGCTGCGGGTCTTTTTCCAGGACGGCCATGGTATCCTTGCCAAAAGCAGCGACGACGCGGTGGGCCAGGGCCGGTCCCATGCCCTTGACGGCGCCGCTGCCCAGGAATCGTTCGATGCCATCGACCGATTCGGGGATGACGCGGCTCCAGCCGTCGGCAGCGAACTGGCGGCCGTAGCGCTTATGCTGGACCCAGTGGCCCTTCACTTCCAGGCGGTCGCCGACGAGGGGCTTCGTCCCGTGGCCGGTAACGGTGTACGTCGCATCATCGTCTTCATCGTGCAGGCGGAAGACGCGGTAATCCGAATCGGGCGCTTCAAATAAGAGGCGTTCGGCAATGCCTCGTACTACGATTTGTTCCATCACAACCCCATATGCTCCCGTTCGTATTTCTTGCTTTCGTCCATGATGCACTGGTAAATGCGCCGCAGATACGGCGACAGTTCCTTCTGGACGGTCAGATTGGCGATCTTATCCAGGACCTGCCGTTCCCGGCGGGGATCATAGATTTCCATGTGATGCTCCTTCTTATAGGCGGCGACTTCGGCGACGACCTGCATGCGCCGTTCCAATATTTTCGTCAAATCCCGGTCCAATACGTCGATTTCCCGGCGACATTCTTCTAATTCCATACACTACCTTCCCTTCTGCCATAATACCCTTATTATAGCAAAAAAAGCGGGTTCAGGCCATTTTATTCATCTTGCGCAGGAAAATCCAGCCCCCTAGGCAAAGGAAGAGGACGCCCATCCCGCAGAGGACGGCCAGGTTCTCGTTCAATGTCGCCAAATGGCCCGACAGGAAGAGTTCACGGACGGCGTTGGACATCCAGGCCATGGGGAAAGCCTGGGCAACAATCTGGGTCAGCGGGTCCATGGCTTCCAGGGGCCACGTATAGCCGCCAAAGATGAAGGCCGGTACGGTGTACATGATGGATGCCCGGACGAATTGCAATTCGTTGTGGAAAAGAGACGACGCAAAAAGGCCCAGGGACACGGCGGCAAAAGAAAAGGCCGAAGCAATGGCCAAAAGGGCCGTCACCGACGCCCGGTCGGGGATGCCCAGGAAAGCGGAAATGACACAGACCAGCGTGAAAGACAAAACCGACAGGCCCCAGTACAGGATGACCTTGACTGCCAGGACGGCCGCTTTCGGAGCGTCTTTCAGGCCGTCCCGGTCCTTGAAATCGCCCTGGACGGCAGCACCGACAGCCAGGAAGATGCCCTGCTGCATGGCCGCCATGGCCAGGCCGACCATGAAGAACATCATATAACTCTGGGTCGGGTTATTGAGGACGCGCAGCGTCGTCTCTATCGGTGAAATGCGCTTCTTCAGCGCCTGTTCATCGCCGCTGGTCCGCAGGGCCGCCTGGCGGGAAGCGATCCGCGTATTGAAGGTATTGACGATATCGTTGCCGGCTGTCGAGGCGATATTGGTCGTAATGATATTGGCCCCGTTGAGGACGAACAAGACGCTGGCATGGCCGCCGTTGAGGACGTCATGAGAAAAACGAGCCGGAATGATGACGGCTGTATAGGCCTCCTTCTGGCGCAGCATCGCCCGCGCTTCTTCTTCATCGGCGACGACGCGGACCAGGCCCAGCCGTTCGTCATCATCGACCTGGCGGGTCAGGAAGCGGCTGTAAGCCGTATGATCTTCGTCGCAGACGACCGTCGGTATCTCTTTGACGACACCGGGATAATAGAGGATGCCGAAGAGGATCAGATAGGCTGTCGCGGCGCCAAAGAGAAAAATCGCCCGCCGGGCATCGTGGAGAAAGGCATTGGCCAGTTCCCGGCGGATCAAAGACAAGATGCCCATTACGGCCGCCCTCCTTTCTTTCCAAAAAGCAAGCCACCCGTCGCCAGTTCCAGGACCGTCTTCATACCATAGCGCCGGCGCAGGGCAAAGACGGCCGTCCCTAAGGCAAAGGCGCCGGCGCCCATGAGCAGCAGCTGCAGCGACTGGCTCATCAGTTCCGGTGCATAGCCGGCCAGTAAGATATCGCGGACGCTGTCGGCCGCATGGCGCATAGGGAAAATCTGGGCGATGACGGCAGCTGGCGTATTCATGTAAAAATCAGGCCAGCTCAGACCGCTGTACAAGAGGCCCGGCATGATATAGAGCAGGGGCAGCTCGACGGACATGACTTCGTCCGGGCTGAAAGCCGAAAACAGGACCATAATGCCGGCGACGGCCAGGCAGAAAGCCGTAATCATGACGGCCAGGGCGGCCAGGGAACCCCGGACGGGGACGGCAAAGAGGTAATATAAAAAGCCAAGGGACAGGAAAAACGAAGGAACCGCCACGGCCAGGACCCAGAAACACTTGGTCCCCAAAATCAGCCACGACGGGACTTTCTTATCATAGACATGGTGCCGGAATTCCCGGGCAATAAGTGGGCATAAGACGAGCATGATGGCAATCTGCAAGCCATTCATGGTCAGGCCAGCCAGCATGAACGGCGTGTAACCTGTCGTCGGGTTGTTGATGATGCGGATGCCCAGGCGGACGGGATAGGCCATATTCAGCGCCGCTGCCGGCAGCTGGTTGCCTGCTTCCAGCAGCTTGGCCGCGATGCCGACGGACAAAGTCTTGTTGATTTCACTGGCCGCCGTCAATGCCGCATTGCCGAACATGTTATTGGCCGAATCGACAGTCAGCATGAGCGGCACGGGATTCCCCTGCTTGATATCCTTAGAAATATCAGCCGGAATGTAGAGGCCGACCCGGGCCTTGCCGGTATTCAAATCGTCTACCATGTCTTCGGACCGCGTCACCTGATCGACGACGTGGAATTTTTCGGCATCGCTGTAAGCCTGGATGATGGTCCGGCTGATGACCGACTGCTCTTCGTCGCAGATGACCAGGGCAATCCGTTCGACCGAGTTCTGATAGTAAATGATGCCGAAAGCCAGGGTAAAGGCCAAAGGCAGCAGGATGAGGATCGCCGCGACGGGAAAACGCCCCTGCCAGAGCATGTGCCATTCCCGCTTCAAGACGTAGCCTAAACGCATATCAATCACCTGCCATATATTGGAAACGCATCCCCGGCCGCAGGGCGTCACTGTTGACCTGGACCTTGACGTTGAAGCTGATGATATCCGTGTCGTTGCCGCGTTCGCTCGTCGCCCGCTGAGTAGCAAATTCCGACTTCTGGCTGATATCGGTGATAGTCCCCTGGACACGGGTGACGCCGTCGCGTGCCTGCATCGTCAGGACTTGGCCGACGTGGAAATCTTTGAGTTTCGTTTCGGGAATCTTGAAGTCGACCCAGTTATCGTTCGGGTCCTGCAGGGCCACCAGCGGCGTCCCCAGGGAAATCATGGATCCTTCTTCGACATATTTGGCCGTAATGACCCCGTCGAAAGGTGCCTTGATTTCCGTTTCGTCCAACGACACTTCAATCTGCTGCAGCTGGGCCTGGGCCGCTTCCAATTTCTTCTGGGCCGCGTCGGTCGCCGCTACGTTGGCATCGGTCTGCAAAAGGCCAGCCTGGGCCGACGATACACCGGACTGAGCCTGGCTGTACGCCGACTGGGCCACTTCGTACTTGGTCTTATAGGCATCGAAGACGGATTTGGAAACAGCCCCCTGGGCGTAGAGTTCCTGATAGCGGTTGAAATCCTTTTCGGCCAGATCCAGATTGGACTGAGCTGAATCGAGGCCGGCCGAAGCCGTGTCGACCTGGGACTTCGACGTACTATCCTGCAGGTCCGTGACGACGCCGGACTGGCGCACCTGGGCCTGGAGGGCCTTGATATTGGCTTCGGCCTGGGCTTTCTGGGCCAGGAGGTCGCGCTGGTCGATGTAGGCGATGATATCGCCCTGCTTGACCGTATCGCCTTCCTTGACGCGGAGCTGGACGACGCGGCCGGCGACTTTGGAATTGATGTCGATTTCCTTGGCATCGGCCCGGCCCCACAATTCATCTGACGCGGCTTCCTTCTGCAAACTGCAGCCGCTGGTCAGGCAGACGGCGGCCAGAGCCAGCATCAGGCCGGCGAAGATTCTCTTTTTCTCTGTTATCCATAACATCATGACTTCCCCCTTTGAAGATTGTTGAACGTGTTCAAATCAAGGCCAAAAAAATCCACCCCTATCGGCGATGGATCATTTCATCGGCAATGGCCTCGATTTCCGGCAGGCGCCGCTGGAGCTGGTCCAGGACCGCCCGGCTTTCCCCGGCAGAAAGCCCTAAGAGCTGTAACGCCGTACCCAGGACCAGGGCGGCATACTTCGCGCTGTTGATGGGATGGCTGAAGTCGAACTGGACGATATAGCTGCGCATGGCCCCTTTGATGAGCAGGGACCGCAAAAAAATATCTTCCTGCGATAATCCCAGGGAATCGCCAAAGATGCGGGCCGTCATGTCCGCCAGATGGTCCGTAATTTTTTCAAAGGTCATCGCCGTCGTGTACCCTTCATAATAGGTTTCGCGGACGAGTTCATTCATAGCTACGGCTTCAAATTCGACCAGGCACAGGGCCGCATAGCGGAAGGCCGGCGTCTCCTGCTGGAAATGGGCTGCAATCAAATCCGTACACTGCCGGAACAGTTCCATGACCAGGGACTGGAAAATATCTTCCTTATTCTTGAAGAAATAGTAGATGCTCCCCGTGAGGACACCGGATTTCTCAACGATCTGGCGGATCGTCGTCTTTTTATAGCCCTGCTGGACAAATAGCTCTTTCGCCGCCGCCAGGATGCGCTGGCGGACTTCATCCTTATCCTTTTCCATAAGAGCTCCTTTCTTGAACATGTTCAACTCTATTTCTTTTAGTGTAACCGTTCTCAAAATACTTGTCAAGGTCACCCGGCCATTACTATATATCCATGAATCGCATAAACGATTTACTTCCATGCAGAATATCCATTTGTCAGAGACTCATTCATCCTTTATAATATAAAGGTATGAGTTTTTTTAGATTTTATTTATCAATTCTGTTGAAAAAGGTTGTGATTTTACATGGAAGAAACTCAACAGCAGCAGGGACTGCGCCGCAGCCTGAAAGCCCGCCACATGAACATGATCGCCATCGGCGGCGCTATCGGCACCGGGCTGTTCGTAGCCGGCGGTGAAACGGTCAGCTCGGCAGGTCCTGGCGGGGCTCTCGTCGCCTATGCCCTCATCGGCATCATGGTCTATTTCCTCATGACCGGCCTCGGCGAAATGGCGTCGTACCTGCCGGTCAGCGGTTCTTTTGAAACCTATGCCAACCGCTACGTCGACAAATCCCTGGGCTTTGCCCTGGGCTGGAACTACTGGTTCAACTGGGCCATCACGGTCGCCGCCGAACTCGTCGCCGGCGCCCTGATCATGAAGTACTGGTTCCCCGATGTGCCGGCTGCCCTCTGGAGCGGCCTGTTCCTGGTCATCCTCTTCGTCCTCAACTACTTATCGACCCGGTCCTACGGCGAAAGTGAATTCATCTTCGCCGGCATCAAGGTCCTGACGGTCCTGGTCTTCCTCTTTGCCGGGACATTGCTCATCCTGGGCCTGGGGCCCGAACCGTCGCCGGGATTCACGAACTGGACCATCGGCGATGCGCCCTTCGTCGGCGGCTTTACGGCCATGCTGGGCATCTTCATGGTCGCCGGCTTCTCCTTCCAGGGGACGGAAATGATTGGCATTGCCGCCGGTGAAAGTGAAGATCCGGAAAAGAACGTGCCCCGCGCCGTCCACTCCATCTTCTGGCGTATCCTCATCTTCTATTTGGGCGCCTTTACGGTCATCGGCTTCCTCATCCCCTATACGGATCCGAACCTGCTCAATACCAATATCGAAAACATTTCCATCAGCCCGTTCACGCTGGTCTTTGAACGCTTCGGCCTGGCCGCAGCCGCTTCCATCATGAATGCTGTCATCCTGACCGCCGTCCTGTCGGCAGGCAACTCCGGCCTCTACGTTTCGACGCGTATGCTCTATGCCATGGCCGAAACGGGGCAGGCTCCGAAATGCTTCCTCAAGCTGAACAAGCGCGGCGTCCCGTCGTATGCCCTGTTCGCTACGGTCGTCTTCGGCCTGGCCGCTTTCCTGACCTCCCTCATCGGCGAAGGCAAAGCCTATGACTGGCTGGTTAACATCAGCGGCATGGCTGGTTTCATCACCTGGATCGGCATCGCTATCTGCCACTTCCGCTTCCGCCGGGCCTACATCGCCCAAGGCAAAGACCTGAAAGACCTGCCTTATAAGGCAACGTGGTTCCCCTTCGGCCCGCTCCTGGCCCTGATCATGTGCATCATCGTCACCGCCGGCCAGAATTACTCGGCCTTTACCGGTGCTGAAATCGACTGGTACGGTGCCAGCGTAGCCTATATCGGCATCCCCGTTTTCCTAGCCGTTTTCTTCTATCACAAAATCAAACATAAGACCCACCTCATCCCCCTGAAAGAAGTCAACCTTTCCCGGGATAAGTAGGAAAAAGAGGCTGTCGCACACGCGACAGTCTCTTTTTTCGTGGTTCGTGGTTCGTGGCTCGTGGTTCGTAGGGGCTATCACACGAAGGTTTCTACCATCATGCGCGGCCCCATTCTCTTTAATGTTTGAAGTTTGATGTATGATGTTTGAAGCAAAAAGCGGCTATCGCATTATACGTTTTTTTGCTTAATGCTACAGCGCCCCTACAAACTCCGAACTACGATTTTATAGTTAAACCTTAAACTTAAACGTTTAGTGCATTTATTTCAAAAATTTTTATGTTTTATCCTTGACTTTGTTAAGCCGCAATGCTATCATAGCACCATCAACGAAAAAACGTCACAAACGCGACGACGCAAAATAGTACGTCCAGGTCTATCGTTTCCAGAGAGCTGCCGGCTGGTGTGAGGCAGTACAGGGACCGGACCGAACTCATTGCTGAGCGGAGAGGCTGAATGGAGTAGGCCGATACGGGAACTCCCGTTACAGAGCATGGATATCGCCATGAGCCGTATCCGAGAGTGCATCCCCAAGGATGAAACAGAGTGGTACCGCGGAAGGATATACAACGCCTTTCGTCTCTTCAATGCTTCGAGCAGAGAGACGAAAGGCGTTTTCGTTTCTCTCCCATCGTTCAAAAGGAGGAACATCTTATGGCTAACATTTCATCGATCAAAGCGGCTTCGCTGAGCATGTGTTTTTCCGTCGGTGCCGTCTTATTCAGTTCTCACGCTGGCGGCGGTTTCGCTACGGGCAATCAGGAAAATGTCTACTTTGTCAGCCTCGGCTGGCTCGGCCCGATTACGGCTGTCATCACCATGCTGCTGTTCACGCTGACCATCAAGGAAGCCATGAACATGTACAATTCCCGTCATCTGACCAGCTATCGTCAATTATTCCAGAACTTATACAGCCCCTTCAAGGGCATCGAATACCTCTTTGAAGCCTTCTTCTACATCATGGTCCTGATGGCCGTATCGGCTACGATTTCCGGTGCCGCCTCGGCCATCAACGCCCAGACGGGCCTCAACTATTACACCGGCATCGGCATCGTCGGCGCCATCATCTTCTTCCTGACCATCTTCGGGGCCGGCCTGGTACGCCGGGCGACGACCTACATGGGCATCGCCATCCTGGCCATGGTCATCATGATCTTCTCCGTCGGCATCTACATGGGCGGCTCCATCGAAGGGACGCAGTTCTTCACGGCCGCCATGGCCCAGGACTTTGCCGCCAACGGCTTCAGCAAACTGCCGACGGCTATCCTCCACGCCTTCACCTATTCCGGTTTCCAGTGCGTCGTCATCCCGACGATGATCGTCGTCGGCACACCGCTGGTCACCCGTAAGAACTGCGCTACATCCATGTGGTTCTCCTTTGCCATGAATGCCATCGCCCTGACCTTAGCCGTCTGCATGCTCTTAGGCTGGACCGGCATCTACGGCAAATCACCTTTACCGACCCTGACCAGCTGCAAAGCCATGGGCATGTCCTGGCTGACCATCGCCTACAGCGCCTTCTTACTGCTGTGCCTCATCTCGACAGGCGTCACGACGGTCTTTGGCTTCACGGCCCGCTTCTCAGAAACGAAATGCCTGAAGAAAGTAAGCCATAGCGCCGTCACCCGTTCGGCCATCGTCACCTTATTCATCATCATCGCTTCCATGACCGTCTCCGTCGCCGGCCTGACCAACATCATCAAATACGGCTACGGCTATTGCGGTTACTTAGCCATCGCCATCATCATCGTCCCCTTCCTGACCATCGGCTATTACAAAAATAAACGCTACGCTTCGGACAGCGAATACCGCGCCCGCGTCGATGCCATGAACGAAAATCCCGAAGCTGCCCAGGCATTCCAGCCCACAGCCGAAGTCGCAGGACATTAGGAAAAAGGCGCTGTCCCATGAAGACAGCGCCTTTTTGAGTGGCTAGCGGATGGTTTTAAATTGAAAGCTTTCCAGACCGAGCCACAGCACGCCTATACAATCCCAAGCCATGGTTCGTAGGGGCGCCACGTGGGGCGCCCGCTCCAGTCTATGTACGATTGCCAGCCCAGTTTGCCCGGGGAATCATCCAAATGCCTAACGGAATAAGGTTTCTGCCAACGGCAAAAACCATTGATTTACAAGACCTGTGAGCAAAGGGAAAATAATCGGTAGGTTTCCCATGCACACTGCATACTTAGCCCGATACGAGGAGCATGCATATGCCATGTTGTCAATCTCTACAAGCACCATCTGCCTCATTTATCTGCCTCATCGCCTTGTTATCTGCCTCATTTAATGCTAAAATGTGGCAGATGATAGAAATATGAAGGAGATTTTTATGAGGACATTCAACTACTTGCAAGAAATACAAAGTTTACTGACACCTGAAATCGTCCAGCTTCTCACCTGTATTCATGAACATAAAGGACGGCAGGATTTATTTCTGGAAGCAAATACAGATGAACTGAAAACACTGGTAGATGTTGCTATGGTTCAGAGTACAGGGGCTTCCAACCGTATTGAAGGGATATTCACCAGTGACAACCGCTTAGAAGCACTGGTCAGCCAAAAAGCTGAACCACACAATCGCTCTGAACAGGAAATCGCCGGTTATCGTGAAGTACTCACCTTGATTCACGAAAATCATGACTATATTTCTCCTGTCCCTAATGTCATCAGACAGCTCCATCGAGACCTGTACTCTTACTCAACAGGGGCCATAGGAGGAGACTATAAAAACGCAGATAACGTAATTGCGGAAACAGATTTCCAAGGGCATCAAAAGGCAAGGTTCATTCCCGTTCCTGCTTTTCAGACCGCTGATGCTATGGATTCTTTATGTCAATCGTTCCAGAAAGCCTGGCAGGAAAATGTAATTGATAAATTACTGCTGACCCCTATGTTCATTCTAGATTTTCTCTGTATTCATCCATTTAATGACGGAAATGGACGGATGAGCCGACTTCTGACACTCCTTCTTTTATATCGTGCTGGTTACATCGTCGGGAAATACATCAGTCTGGAAATGCTGATTGAAAAAACGAAGGCCACTTACTATGAAGCCCTGCAAGCAAGTTCTTCCGGCTGGCACGAAAATCAAAACACCTACGCCCCTTTTGTGAAATACTATTTGGGAATTATAATAAAAGCCTATGACGAATTCGAGGACCGAATCCAATACTTAATAACCAGGAAGATTTCTAAGCCTGAGAGGATTAAAGCTATTATCTCTCAGACACTAGGGAAAATCAGCAAAAAGGATCTCATGGAACGCTGTCCTGATATCAGCCAGGGAACTATAGAACGCACTTTGTCAAAACTGGTAAAAGAAGGCTACATCATCAAAGTCGGCTCTGGTCCGGCTACAGCATATATCCGCAAGCACTAATTGACAAAGGTCACTTCATAACAGTGGTCAGCGGATGGTTTTAAATTGAAAGCCATTTTCTTCTATGGTTTCTGTGTTCCTAGATATTCATAACCGAACCACTGATTGTCTTCGGACCAGGTCAACTGATAATACACTGGTGCATCAGGTTGCAAGCCTGGCCAATCGTGAAACGACAAATACAAATTGCCATTCCGGTCAAAAATCCCTGATTCTAAATGACGTTCCGTGTGTTCTTTGAAATGGTCGCTATTGATGTACTCATTCATCTTTTTCCCGTCTTTATCGAGTCCCAGGAGATAATTGCGATATACAGTATCCATCGAATCCCAACAAGCTACGCCATAAAAATAGCGTTCTGAGTCCAGGTCTTCATATTGAAAGATACTGAAGGCCCGATACGAATAGGGCGAGCCCAGCTTATCATCCATAGACCACCACACCTTGTCCGGTTTCCAGGTATTGCCCTTCTTAATGCACATAAAATGCACTGCATCACCACCATACATTTTCCCGCCGGCAAACCGGACCAGCCGCTTCCCTTCATGGAAATCGACATGAGCCGATAAATCCGCTGATTTCGGGACCGTCAAAAGAGCATGGTCGGTCATAATGATATGCGTCGCAAAAACACTCATCCCGCTAAAAATCAAACAGATTAAAGAAAAAACAATCTTACGAATCACGGGAATCCTCTCCTTTCTGAATAAACATCCCATCTGATACCATTTTAGCGCGATTTCAGCCATTTCCACAAGGTCTGAAGCGATTTCCTTCTCTTTTTATAGTTTCTTTAATGCATTAAAGTTTCCCATAATTAGGTTACACCATCACAAAAAAAATAAACCGTCGCATAAAAATTCCTTAATGCGACGGCTTGATTTTCGAGAAGATGACTGTATAAAAATTGTCGAATTCAATGATTTTGAAAACATCTTTTCATATCTACTTCCGTAAGCGTAGACAAATCCTGTGGAAGTGTTTCTAATCCCATCAAGCGATTGGCCTGCAAAGCCACTGCTTTTTCAAAAATATTGCGGATAGTTCGGGCATTGCCAAACGTATCATCTTTATTTTCTACCAGCTTAGCAATGTGCTCCTTCAACAAGGTTTTGCCTTTATCCGTAATGTGATAAGCATATTGTTTGCAAATGAATTCAAAAATATCAATGAGTTCATCAACAGAATAGTCTTTAAAGGGGATATATTTACTAAATCGAGAAGACAATCCCGGATTCGTATCAATGAACTGTTTCATCAATTCAGGATACCCTGCCACGATGACAACTAAATTTCCGCGATTATCTTCCATCAATTTAAGCAATGTATCAATAGCTTCTTGTCCATAACTATCATCAGTCGCCAATGAATAGGCTTCATCGACAAAAAGGACACCGCCAATAGCCTGTTTAACAACTTTTTCTGTTTTCAACGCCGTTTGCCCGACATATCCGGCCACTAAGCCCGCCCGATTGGTTTCGACAAGGTGCCCTTTTGACAAAAAACCAAGCTCAAACAAAATCTTTCCCATCAATCGGGCTACCGTCGTTTTCCCTGTTCCGGGATTCCCTGTAAACACCATGTGTAATGAAATATTAGGAACTTCTAATCCTTGCCGGCTTCGCAAGCCTTGAATCTTCACAAAATTAATCAAACTATTCAGTTCTTTTTTGACATCCAGCAACCCGATTAACGAGTTCAATTCATCCATGTATTGCCGCAGCTTAGGCGATTCTGATTCAGTCGTATAAGAAGTTTTAAAAACGGCCTTTTCTGGTTTGCCATTAGCCCATCGACCTTTATAAACTTCCCGTCCAGCTTCATCGTATAAAACGCCTTCTCCGTCGTATAATCCATTCACCCAGTATCCATCGTACTGTAAATTGCCATTTTCATAATAGGATTTGCCACGGCCGTTTAATTTTCCATCTGCAAAAAAACCTTCATACTTAGGATATCCATTAGGATACAAAACTTCTTTGTATTTTGAAAACATAGGAGCCCCTTACATATTAATTAGTCTTCTGATTCTTCTGAGTCAGAAAAGAAAGAATCTTTTACATCTTCCACAAAGCGTCGGGCTTTTTCCGTAAAATAACCTGCATATCCGGCATGGATAGTAAATTTCTTACAATCATTCAATATCGAATCAATACTATTTTTTCCTATTTTCGTAGCAACATAATGAAGACTGGCGACCTCAAATTTTTCATCATCAGATATGGCCCCAGATATAGCCTGTTCAATGAAATCTAAATGCCTTTCATACGCGACTAAATCGTACAACCACTGTAAATCTCTCGCGATTAGTACCATTTGATGCCAATCATTAACACGATCATTGAAATCCATCTCAGCATCCTCATTCAGTTTCACTACTAAATTCTGCGCTTCTTCTAACAATGTACTCCATTCTTCAAAAAAATCTCTGGCCATAAATTACACCTCTCAACATCACTCATTCTGCAAACTTTCTTTTTCCCACACTTTATGTATTTTCTTGTATAAAGCAGATGGAAACCGTACAAAAGCTGGCTTTTTATTGTTATCTTTAATATGATGAGAAAAACCATAACTTTGGGTTATTTCACGAATATCATTTTCGGTAATATGTACTCCATATTTTTCACTTATCTCTTCTGCAACAGAAATTTGAGTCTTACTGGGAGTGTAAAATAGTTTGTGTAAACCGGTTATTGCGCAAATCCAATTTATCCCCCATAATTGGGTAATCAAACATTAAGGATGGTACTCATGACGAAACGTAAAAAAACTACCCCGACATTCGGAGAACAAATTGCTCAGCAGATTCTTGAAAACTATGATATTAAAGATGCCCAAGACATACAGGATGCCTTGAAGCAGGTATTTTTTTCTTAGATTCAGACTGGTTCAGCGTATTCAGGGATGGCGATAGCACGTGGTTCCACATAGACAAAGCGGGCACGCCCCTACAACACAAGACCCGGGTTCGTAGGGGCGCCACGTGGGGCGCCCGCTCCAGTCTATGTACGATTGCCAGCCCAGTTTGCCGGGTAATCATCCAACTGCCTAACGGAGCACCCACGAAAAAATGGTTTATATCGCTAACTTAGTCGCTATCTTGATCGCTTTCTTAGTCGGTCAGCGACCAAGTCATTTTATCACAGGGCTAACAGCCAGGCAAATAGGACCAATACCAGCAGATAGGCTAGGTTGAGCAAGGTGAATAATTTCAGATACTTTCCCTGCTGCCTAGGACAGGAACGGACGTACATGCCATAGGAAATGAAGCTTGCCATGGAGGCAATCAGTGTCCCCAAGCCACCTATATCGGTTCCCAGCAGTAAGGCTGTTGCCTCATCGGTAAAGCCCGACAGGAGGACGGCTGCCGGCACATTGCTGATGATCTGGCTTGCCAAAAGGGCGATGAGGAATTCATGACCTTCCAGGTATCCCGTCAACAGGTCCCTGAATCCAGGCAGCTGGCTCATATTTCCTACAAGGATGAAAAAGGCCACAAAGGTTCCCAGAAGCCGGTAATCGGCATAACGGAAATATTGCGGTCGGGTCAGTGCTGTGACGCCAACGACAAGAGCCAAGGTAAGGCGGTAATCGAGGACATGGGCCACGGTGAGCAGGGACAGGAAAAACATCCCGCCCAAGAGCCAAAGCTGCCGCGACGGCGCCAATACAGGCAGATTCCTTGTCCGCCGGGCTGCCAGCCGGACGGAAATGGGAATCGGCGTTCCCGGCAAGCGGAACAGGGAAAGCGCCAGCAGCAGGAAGGCCACCAGGGTATAGGGCAGGAGCAGCGTCAGGAATGACGACAGGTTCATGCCGTAATAAAAATAAAGATACAGGTTCTGCGGATTGCCGACGGGGGTGCACATACTGCCTAGATTCGCCGCCAGCGTCTGGAGGACGATGACGAAAGCCATCTGTTCTTCACTGGCCACTTTGGGCAGGGCCATCAGAGAAAAAGGTACAAAGGTCAGGAGAGCCACATCATTGGTCACCCACATACTGACAAAAAAGCAGGCAAATACCAGGACCGCCGCCAGCTGGCGCATTGTCCCCAGGCGGAGCAGGAGTCGCGCCAGCACGGCAGAGAAGACGCCGCTTTCCCGCACACCGCCGATGACGACCATGAGGCAGAACAAAATCGCCAATACGGGCATATTGATATACCCGGCATAGGATGCCGAAGGCGGTACGGCCGTCATCGACACCATCGCCGCTGCCACCGCCAGAAAAAGCACCAGATTCTCTTTGATGACCTGACCGGCAGATTTTATGTGCTGCCTCGTTCCGGTTTCCTTCAGACTCATCCTTTCAATTTCAGTCCATCATGGAAGGCCTGGCCTACGACGGGGCCGATCAAGCGATAGGTCAGGGTCGCCGGGTCGAAGACGATAGGCTGTAGTTTATCGTAGTCGATTTTCCCATCTGTCAGGACCGATTCGTCGGCCTGCTGGGCTACGATTTTGCCTACGAGGATGCCCGTCTTATCATCATAGCTGGTACATTCACATTCCAAGGTAACCGGGAATTCTTCGATGATCGGGGCGTTGACGTGGCTGCTCTTATGGACGTGGCAACCGGCCTTTTCGATTTTGTTCACTTTATTCCCCGTTTCTACGCCAAAGTAATCGGCGATGTCGACGGTATCTTTCGTGGCAAAGGCGACCGTAAAGGCCCTCGTATGCTTGATATTGTCCGTCGTCTTGTGCTTGGCCAAAAAGAGTGTGATTTCGCTGTAATCCGACTGGGCTCCCCAAGCGGCATTCATAGCGTTGGGGACGCCTTTTTCGTCATATGTCCCAATAATGAATACACCTTCCGGCGCAATGCACGCCTTATTTCCTTCAAATTCTACACTCATGGAAAATCCCTCCTCATCATAGTTCTTTCTTTATTGTACACCCTCTGTCCCACAGAAGCTACCGCATCGTGCCGGCGCTTTTCAAATGGACTGGAGCGATTCCCGGACATGACGGAGTCCTTGTTCGCCATAGCGGTCATAAATGGCCTGGAGGCGGTCGAGCATTTCCTGTTTCTGTTCAGGAATCCGTCCGTAAATCGTCGTAATGATAGAAGCGTTGGTAGCATCAATCAGCGTAGGGATCTGCAGACAGCGGATGAATTCCTGCAGTTCCAGGATTCGTTCTCCTTCCGTCGCTTCCTGGAACTCACCACTCCGTACGTCTTTCATCAGCGGCGTATCCGGGAAAATCGTAAGGCCTGCAATGAGGATCCGGTCCGGATGCAGCTGATTCAAAGCTTCCGCCGTCTTTTGGGCATGGCCCAGACCGTATCCCCTGCCGCCGAGACCGCTCAGGAAAATCACTTCATACGGGAGCCCGGCTTCATCCATTTTGGAAAGCTGAGGGACAATTTCGTCGGCATGGTAGCCCTTGTTCATATAGGACAAAATCTTTTCATCTCCTGATTCGATACCGAAGACGATGCCGGAATAGCCCAGGTCCTTCAATTCCCGCAGCTGTTCGGCCGTTTTGTTCCGGAGGCTGTCGACCCGGCCGTAGCCGCCAATGGACTTTACAAAAGGCAGATACGTATGAATCAGTTCGGCAATCCGTTTCAGCCGGTCAAAACTGAGCAGGAACGGGTCAGCGCCCTGCAGCCAGATCCGCGGGAAAGGAATCCCGTAGCTTTTGAGTTCTTGCAAATCTTCGATGATTTCATTTTCCGGGGAAACGGCAAAGGGAGCGTCTTTATAATAGGTACAAAACCGACAGGCATTGTGGCTGCATCCACTCGTGACCTGCAGATAAGCGCTCTGTGCTTCATAAGGGGGACGTACGACGTTACTGGCAAAATGCATAATTCATGACTCCTTTTCTCTCATTCATTAATTAGTTATACAGACAGCATGCTGTGTCTCCAGCGCCGCAGTGCGGCTTCTGTCTTTTCATTGAACTGGCCGATGACGCGGTCGAGGTGGTGCAGGATTTCCGTCTTTTCTTTAGGCAATGCCACTTCAAAGACGACACTGCTCGTAGAAGTCCCGGAATTAATCGTAATGGGGATGGAAAGGTCGGCAATAAGTTCCCGTATTTCCTCTACCCGCTCCTTTTCGGTCGCTTCCGTCCATTCGCCACGCTGCATCTGTTCATAAAGCTTCGTTCCCGGCAGAACGGACACATTGGTCAGCATCATATAATACGGATGGATTTGATTGAAGATTTTTGCCGATTTCCGGGCACTTTCAACCAGCTTTCCCTTCCCGGCAAGACCGCCCAGATAAATCATCCGGTAGGTAATGCCGGCTTCGTCCATCTTCTTCCCTGCGTCGATGATGTCCTGGGCCGTATAGCCTTTGTTGACAAAGCGAAGCACATCATCATCGCCGGTTTCAATGCCAATCATGATTTCATCCAGGCCATGGGCCTTGATCTGCCGGATATCTTCGACACTTTTCTGCTTGAAATCCGAAATAATCGCATACGTCGAAATACGCGCTTCCGGATAATACCGTTTCATCAAATCCCAGACGGCAATCTGCTTTTCCGTACTAAGGGCAAAGGGATTGCCGCCAGAAGCCCATATCCGCTTGGCATCCGGCCACTGACGTTTGGCTTCCTTCAAATCGGATTCAATCTGGGAAAGGGGCGCCACCATAAAAGGCGTGTCCTTGTAAAAATTGCAAAACGTGCAGCTGTTATGCGTGCAGCCTGCCGTCACTTCAATAAATAAACTATCTGCATCTGTCTGAGGTCTAATAATCGGTCCATGGAAATGCATGAGGCATCGCTCCTTTAATTAATTTAAAAATCTCTATTTCTCGGATTATAGATATATCATGGTGTAAGTGAACGGTCGCTGTTTCCGCCACGTCTATTATTATATCTATTATTTTCGATTTGTCAATATGAAGTTGTATGAAAACAGCCAGCGAAGAAGAAAGGAGGCTTTTTACTCCCACGATGTATATCTGAAGAAAATTGCTTTCTATGCCACTCTACTCACTACGACAAATAGGTTCAAGTGTGCAGAAAAAAGATTCCCAACAGGCCCAAGATAATGCCCACAACTTGTCTGGGCAGCAAGATTTCCTTGTAAAAAAGCACCCCGAGGCCTGCCAGTAACAGAGCCACGGTGATATTTATCATGAGTGAGGCCATGCTGATTTTCCATCCTGCCCGGTATAAGAGAATGTAGCCGAATTCAACAACTACCAGGGTCACGCCCCAGGCAGCGCTAGCCCAGTTCACGGTTTGCAAATCCAGCTGTAGTGAATGGTCTGAACAGTTCCTTTTCCATATGGATATGCGGACAATATTCATCGAGATAGACGTCACCCGACGCCGTATATCCTAACATTTCATAAAACGGTTGTACCCGGACCTGTGCCGAAAGGGCCAGCTTCTTGACGTGACGGCCGCGCAGCCATCGTTCCGCTTCCTGCACAATCCGTTCTCCATAATGGCGGCCGCGGCAGGATTTCCGCACTGCCAGTCGTCCCAGGATGAAAACATCCGGTTCGTCTGAAGGAAAGAGCCGGCAGCAGCCGACGGCCTCTCCCTTTTCATACAGCACCAAGTGCCAAGCCGTCTCATCGACTTCATCGAATTCCTGGTGGAACCCTTGCTCCTTCATAAAAACTTCCTCCCGGATATCCTTGGCATCCGGAATAAGACCTTGCTGAATACGAATTTGAATCATCATAATCCCTCCTAAAAAGACAGAGGTGCCCAGGAACTGTCTTATAACATGTAACCCATGCCGTACCTACGACAATTCTCAGACACCTCAAACCTTCTGTCCGGTGACAGAAGCAGTGTAGTTATGAAATTAATCATATTTTATCATAATTATGCCAATCCCGTCAACGGGTCCGCATCACTAGGACAGGGCATCTCGCCTGTCAAAACATTGTCTGCGCTCCCATTCAATGCTAAAATGAAAGAAATACCAATAAACAAAGGAGAACCTCATAAAAATGTTTAAGTATACGGAACCTCAAAAACGGCTCATAGCCCTGGCCTTGGCCGGGCTGGTATGGATGGGAGGCAATGCCATGGCGATGAATGTAGATGTCGACTCGGCTACGAAAGATATGCCGGGAAAAGTAGCAAGTACGGTATTATCCGTACCGGTGAAAACACCGATGATCAATCAGATTTCCGACGTCGTATACGAACAGGTCCCGATGCGAGGCTACCCCAACGTAGCCATGAAAATGGACATCCTGCAGCCGAAATCAGATGAAAAGCTTCCGGCTATTGTATATGTCACCGGCGGCGGCTTCATCAATGCCAATAAGGACAACGGTATCCAGCTCCGGATGCACCTGGCAGAAGCTGGCTATGTCGTCGCTTCCATCCAATACCGGGTAGCTCCTACGGCCCGCTTCCCAGAACCCCTGGAAGATGTAAAAGCCTCTATCCGCTATTTGAAAGCCCATGCAGACCAATTCGGCATCGACCCGGAAAGAATCGGCATCATCGGCGGCAGTGCCGGTGGCTATCTCACGGCCATGGCCGCGACGACCAGCGGCACGACGACCTTTGACAAGGGCGATAATCTCCAAGTCGGGAGCGACGTAAAAGCAGCGGTAGACCTCTATGGCCTTTCCGACCTTACCCGCATCGGCGACGACTACAGTGAATCCGTGAAAAAAATTCACCAATCGGCTGGCGCAACGGAAGCCCTGTGGGTAAATGGCTCTTCCGTGTTCGGCGGACAGGACGGCGGTATCCTGGCCAACCCGGAAAGCGCCAAAAAGGCCAATCCCATCACGTACATTTCCAAAAATAGCGCGCCTATGCTGCTCATGCACGGCACGAAGGACACCGTCGTCTCCCCGAGCCAAACGGACCTGCTCTTCCAGGCCCTCCAAAAAAATCACATCCCGTCCCAGCGGTATCTGGTAGAAGGAGCGGCCCATGGTGGCGTCTACTGGAACCAAAAAGAAGTACTCGATATCATCACTGCTTTCTTTGACTCGTATTTGAAAAATTGAAGAAATGAAAAATGCTCATACCTCGTCGCCTACCAGGCCTCGAAACGAGGCGGCGAACGCTGCCCCCCATAGAAAAAGGCCGCATCGCCCTAGCTGACGATGCGGCAGTTAACAAAGATTCGTACGGTCCGTTCATATCCGCTAGTTTTATCGCGCTGCTTTTTTTCCGTCAGGAAATGCAGCTTTCTTCCTTTGGCACAGGTATAGGTATCGCTTTCTTCATCATAGGTCATGGGCTGCCCAGCCACGGCTGTCCGTTGTGGCAGCCATCCTGCGCCTTCCGTTGGTCGGCACCTAACGGGCCAAAAAGGCTTTCGGGACAGCCCTACGCATACGGCCGTTGGCCGTGTACTTTTTTGCGACCGGCTACCGGCCACCTGCGAACTGCGTTTATTTTATTTCTGACCGATGTACTGCTTGAGCAATTCGCCTTGTTCTTTGACGATGGCTTCCAGTTCGGCGATTTTCTTGGCCATGGCGGTCCGGGAGGTCGTGACGCCGCTGCCCTGTCCAATCTTGAAGCTTAGGCCGGCGTTGAACATGTTTTCGCCGTTACCGAAGTTCGTGCCCAGGCTGATCATGGTGTCTTCATTGGGGCGATAGAAGGCGCCGAAAGCGACGCTGTTGGCGTTGCGGTAGTTGCCGTAGCCGACGGCGAAGTCCCATTTGTCATCTGGGTCGAAGTCCAGGGGATGAAGAGCTGCCAGAGCTGCTGCACTGGCGCCGACTTTGTTGACCTTGTTATCGAGATTCGAGATGCGGCTGTTGATACGATAAATGGATTCCGTATTAGACGTCAACTGTGAATCCAAGGCTGTCAAATTTTCACCAGCCGTATTCGCCTGTTTGACGAAAGTTCCATCCTTTTCGACTCTCGTTTCGCTGTATACCGCACCGGCATTAACAGCATTCTTCGAATCCTTTTCAATCGGCGTATCAGCAACATTCTGAATGGTCGTATTTTCCCGCAGCGTAATGACCTTGCTATCATCACCATCATAATTGACGGCATTCCACGTAGCTGCTTTTAGCTGGTCTTCCGTGGCTGCTTGTCCAGATATAATATCTCCGACATCCCACGTCGTGTTAGTCAGTCCACCAATCGTGCCTTTACTATCCTTGTTGATGGTGACATTGCCGACTGTTGCTGAACCAGCAGCTTTGAGGTCTTGAGTCTGGATTTTATTCGATGCGATAACCGTCTCTGCGGTAATACTATTTACGGTAATATCCTGAGCCAACCCAACCTGATAATCTGTCTTTCCATCTGTCGTAGTCGGTGTGATCACAATATTACTGCCGGCAGATACGGTGGAATGTTTCCCCGCTTCTGTCGTCGCCTCACCGATGGCCTTGTCGAGAGCACCGATAGCTTGGGTCACGCTGTCGCCATTGGTAACCACATTGGCCGTGCCATCCGTAACATACTGCTGATCACCGATTTTCACATTAACATGATTAATAGCGTCAACTACAGTAGTCGGAGAACCATCTTTATTCTTCAAATCAGTATCGATTCGGGAGACATCGCCAACTTCACTGGCCTTGGCTATATCAGTAATCGTGATTTTGCCAACGGAAGTACCTGCCTTATCGACTACATCGAGCTCAACGCCCTGTGTCTGCTTGCCCGCCCCATTCATAACGGTAGTGATATCATACACACCAGTTTTGACATGGGTATCTGTGTCAGTAGCAGCCGCTTGGGCATCTTTCATGGCCTGCTGAACTTGTGCCTCCGTGGCAGCTTTAGTCGAAGTGGAGTAATTAACAGTCTTATCCCAGGTGGTATTAGTTAACCCACTGATTTCGCCATGAACACCATCAATGGTAATAGGCGTCTTTCCTTCAGCATTGCCAATCCGAATTATATCTGCCAAACTAAATGCATAATTTGTGACATGTGCCCCTTTCTCAGTATACGGAGTCACGACGAAATTGTCATCTCCTGATGCAGATGCGCCGTTTGCATTGATGGTGTAAATGGCATGACCATCCAAGGTATCCTCGTTTTTCGTCACTGAATATATATTGGTACCGGCCTTCACTTCCGTTTTTGCCGTCGCTATATCTCCGTTCAACGTCGTCTGCAACATTTTCAACTGAGCCACGTTGACAGCATCTGTATCCGCAGCCCCAGCCGCGACATTCGTAATTTGACGCGTCATGGCATCCCCCGTTCCATTGCCTACGGAAACAGCCGCTGCCGTCGCTTTCCAGATGGAGGTTCCATCAGCAGAGGCCGCCTTCGTCGCAGGGTCATAGCCAGCAACGCCGGAATCGGTAGAGGCTAGGGAATTATTTCCTAATGCTACGCCGCCTTCGACAGTGGCATTGGCATTATGGCCCAAGATGACGACGTTCTTTTTATCGGTGGTCGTGGTATTATCAGCTGAACCCAGGACAATGCTGCCGTCAGCTTCTGACAACGTCCGTTTATCACCAAAAAGCAGAGCTGTATTCGTACTTTCGACGGTGTTTTCCGACCCAATGAGGGATACGTTTGTTGTATTCGTTGCCGTGTTTTTGTAACCATTGACCATATTATAGGCTGAAATCAGGCTCGCCGTACCGGTTACGGTATTATTGACGCCGATAATCTGTGTCTTCTGCGTGTAATCGGCTTTATTGCCGCCACCGATAGCCAGGGTGGCCCCGCCGCTCTCCGATGCTCTAATGGTGGTCCTTAATTTTTCGGCAAATTCTTTGGCCGAAGCGCCGCTATCGGTAGGAATCGCCGATAAAGAAGTAATCGAATTGGTGATTTCATTCCCGGCACCATAAATAAGGGAACCATTGGCATTAAATGTGCGGTTCGCTATCCCGCTGACGGTGTTGGCGATGCCTGAATAATAGCCTCCCGTTTTGGATTCAATGCTGTTCAAAGCGCCATTGATCGTCGCCCCTAAGTTCTTTACCGGATTGGCCAAACGCCCTCCGTTATATTCGCTGGAAATGATATTATACACGCCGGTACTCGTCGTGAAAGCGCCGTTACTGAAGCTGTTGGCACCGATGGTCGTCGCATAGACATTGAGCGCATCGGTCCGGGTAGAAGCACTGTCGACTGTTGTATCGCCCAAGTCGCCTTTATAATTGTGAGAACCAATCATCGTGCTGCCCGTACGGGCAAAAGTATTATCGCCAATGGCAATGCTTCCGACGACCTTGGTCGGGTCAGCCGGAATCCTGGCCGACGATAACCAGCTTCCACTAAACGTCGTCTGTCCAAAGGCAAAGCTGGCTTCTCCGCCGCCAGCCATGTTTTCTACTTTGGCATTTTTGCCAATAGCAATACTGCCGCCCTGGCTGGCATAGTTGTTGATGTTGGCCCCATTGCCGACAACGATATCGCCCGTAGCATTGCTGGCCCCGTTCGAATAGGAAATCCCGGCTCCTTTGCCAATGGCCACATTCTCGGCTTTTGGCGCATTGCTCCCCGTCCCAATCGCTACACCATTGCCAGCTCCTGCCGCTGTATCAGCAGCCAGGACCGGTGCAGAGGTAAAACCGCCCAAAGTCAGTAAACTGGCAACAACAGCGGCTAAGGCCATATACCTGTACTTTCCGTTTGATACTGTATCTGCCCTGTAATCTTTAGTCATGATACAAGTTCTCCTTTTTATTGGTTTTTATTCAAAAATCAGGCCAGATTTTTATCATATTGTATCATAACTTAAACATAAAATATAGCTTAATAAAGCCATTTACATGTGTTACACCCGTCATGTTCACCGATGAAAAATCACAAGTGATTATGATTATATATTCATCATCAAGCGATTGCACAGACACAGCACCCCGTTTGAAATCAAAAAATTTTACAATACTTTTTACGCATTATTGAAGTGCAAAAAGAGGCTGTCGCACGAAGTTTTTTGCCATCATGCAAGGCCCCTTCAACTTAAAAGTTTTTCGTTCGTAGTTCATCGTTCATCGCGATGGATTGATATTTATACTGTACCCATA